>DBGCIZ010000029.1:0-5782 GCA_048355355.1 Christensenellaceae bacterium
TGTAGTAGACCCGGTTATGCTGGCGGAGCGGTACGGCGTGGATGCTCTGCGCTACTACCTCATGCGGGAGATGCCTCTTGGGGCAGACGGCCAGTTTACCAACGAGATTTTAATCAACAGAATCAACTCTGACTTGGCCAATGACCTGGGCAACCTGCTGAGCAGGACGGTCTCCATGATAGAAAAATACTTTGATGGGGTAGTGCCCTCCGGCGCCTATACGGGGGAGCATGACGACCATCTCAGGGAAATTGCCCAGGCGCTGCCGGGAAAGGTGGAGGAACTGATGAACGGCTTCCGCTTTGCGGACGCTCTGGCGGAAATATGGGGCTATGTCGGCGCCCTGAATAAATACATCGATTTGACGACCCCGTGGGTTCTTGCAAAGGACGAGGCCAATCGGAGCCGTCTGGGTACGGTGATGTACAACCTGGCGGAGGGCCTGCGCATGATTGGCATTTTGATTCAGCCCTTTATGCCGGAGACCAGCGAAAAAATCAAGGCTCAGCTGGGGATTGACCATGAGGAGGAATACCAGTGGAGCAGCGTAAAGACCTATGGCGTGCTGAAGGAAGGCACCCGGGTGGCCAAGGGAGAGCCGCTGTTCCCCAGAATCGACGTAGCCAAGGAGATTGCGGAGCTGGAAAAAATCACGGAGGAAAACAAGCGAAAGGCCCAGGCGAAGTTGGCTGCCCAGGAGACGCCGCAAATCACGATTGACGACTTTGCCAAGGTGCAGCTGAAGACGGCAAAGGTCATCGCGGCAGAGGAAATCAAGCGGGCCAAGAAGCTGCTGAAGCTGACGGTGAAATGCGGCGAGGAGACGAGAACCATCGTCTCGGGCATTAAGGAGTCCTTTACTGCGGAAGAGATGGTAGGCAAAACAGTCATCATTGTGGCGAACCTGAAGCCGGCCAAGCTCTGCGGCATTGAGAGCCAGGGCATGATTTTGGCAGTAGGCGGCGGGGATCATATCTCTCTTGTGACCACGGAGACCGAGACGAAGGACGGGGAGATTGTAGGATGAGGCTGTTTGACTCTCACGCCCATCTGAGCGACGCCCGCTTTGCCCAGGACAGAGATGAGCTGATTCGGGGCCTGGCGGCCAGAGGCGTCGAGGGCGTCATAGAATGCGCTACGGATGCGGCGGACATAGAGGAGGTCGCGGCCCTGGCGGAGACATACGGCAACGTTTATGCAGCTGTGGGGATTCATCCTCACAGCTGCGATGAATTTACCCCAGAGGTTGCAGCCCGGCTCCGCCAGATCTATGCCAGGGAAAAGGTCGTGGCCATTGGCGAAATCGGCCTGGATTATCACTACGATTTTTGCCCCAGGGACATGCAGCGGGAGACGCTGAAGCAGCAGCTCATGCTGGCAAGGGAGCTGGACGCGCCGGTCATCCTTCACTGCCGGGAGGCCACGGCAGACATGCTGGCGGTTTTGGAGGAGGTAGGCTATTATTACGGGGTAATGCACTGCTTCTCCGGCAGCGCGGAGACGGCGGAGCTTCTGTTGAAAAAGGGAATGTACCTGGGGTTCGGCGGCTCCCTCACCTTTAAAAACAACGTGAAGACCGTACGGGCGGCGGAGGTCACTCCCATAGACAGGATTCTGCTGGAGACGGATAGCCCCTATCTGGCGCCGGTGCCCATGCGAGGCAAACGGAACGAGCCGGCCTATACGGCCTATGTGGCCCAAAGGCTGGGGGAGATTAAGGGCCTGGCCGCAGAAGAGGTGGCCCAGGCGGCCCTGGAGAATACGCGGCAGCTGTTTCGCATTTAGCGGGAAGGAGCTTTTATATTTGAAAGAAGAACCTCGTCTGACGGCAGGCGGGGTTTCTTGCAGCTTTTTCGTGGTATGATAATGGGAGAGCAAAGAAGGAAGGCAAGGTGAAGCATATGGACAAGCAATACGTTTACCAAACGGGGGGACAGACTTACATTAACCTGACAAACCGGTGTAGCAATCGATGCGATTTCTGCATCCGAAATAACCCGGTTGGCATAGAGGGCTGCGATTTATGGCTGGAAAAGGAGCCTGAGGCGGAAGAGGTCATAGAAGGGCTGCGCCGTATCGGCGCGAGAGATGTGGTATTTTGCGGCTATGGGGAGCCGACTATGCGGCTGGATGTGCTGCTGAAGGTGGCAAGGTATGTGAAAGACCAGGGCGGACGGGTTCGCATCAACACCAATGGGCTGGGCAGCAGAGAGAATGGCAGGAACATTGCGCCAGAGCTGGCTCCGGTGACGGATGTGGTCTCCATCAGCCTGAACCAGTCCAGCGCAGAAAAGTACGATGCCGTGTGCCACAGTAAATACGGGAAGGAGGCATATGAGATTATGCTGCAATTCGCAAGGGACTGCGTGGCGGCAGGCATGGAAACCGTAATGACGGTGGTAGACGTCATCCCGAAGGAGGATATTGAGAGGTGCAGGGCGATTGTGGAAGCTACGGGAGCGAAATTGCGCGTGAGAGAGTATTCTGCAAAATGACATAATCCGATACAAAAATGCAATAACTTTGTAACTCTTTCCTGTTGAAAAAATTGTTAGGAGGCACTATCATGTAATAAAAAGACGAGGAAAGGGATTTTTGGGAGAATGACAAAGCTACGGACGAAAAGACGCCTAGGTAAGCCGAACAAGGTGAAGGCAGGGCTCATCGGCGCGGGAATTACTGCGGCTGTGATGCTTTTGGTGACGGGGATTGTGCTGACGCTGGTGAACAACGGAAAGGAAGCCTCAGAGGAAGAGGAGCCCGTCGTCTCGTTGACGGAGACGTCTCAATCTAATGTGACAGTTACCACCAGCTTTCATATAGATACCGAGGATGCGGAGAAGAAGCAGTTTGGACAATCCGAGACGGTGACTGGCAAGGGAGATGAGAGTTATGGAGATATTACCTATTCTCTCAGCTATCCCCTGAGCAGCGACCCGAGGCTGAACGCTGCCCTGGCTCAGCAGGTGGAGGCCATTGCCTCTCAGTTTGCCAGCGAGGCCAAATACAGCAAGCGGAAGAACGCAGAGGGACGCCTGACGGCGGAGCTGCAGGGCGGATACGAGGCGTATGTGGCTAATGGCCGCTATGGCGGGGTGATTCTGGAAACGGCAAAATATTTGGCAGATACTGCGGAGCCGGAGCATACCATTACGGCGCTGCCGGTGGACTTTGTCGAAAGCCGGATTTTAAGCGTAACGGATATTTTCAAGGATGGCGGCATAGAGCAGTTGGCTCAAATTTGCAGGGACGCTGTCGCCAGCCAAGTAGAAGAGGATATTAACGAAGAGGGCCTGGCGCCTACGGCGGAAAACTACGCGAATATTATTTTTAGCAGCGGCTCGCTGAGAGTATATTTCAACAAATATCAGGTCGCAACGGGAAGCCACGGCATGATTGAGGTGAGGATTCCCTATACTCTGCTGGCGGACTATTTGAACATTGATATGGCTACCAGCCAGGTTGGACAGGCTATAGCAGAAAGCCAGCCGGTGGCGGCCCCCACGGCAACGGCCAGCGCGGAGGTGCCGGAGGCTACGGCCACAGCAGCTTTGGCCCAGCCAAGCTCAACGCCGCTGACGCAGCCGGCAGCGCCATCAGGGACGGGAAACGCATCGATTGGGGTGCAGTCTGCCCCGGGGGCGACAGAGCCGCAGGGCCAGAAGCTGGTGGCGCTGACCTTTGACGACGGGCCCCATGGGGAATATACGGAACATATCCTTGACATTTTAGAGAAGTATCATGCCCATGCCACCTTTTTTGTAGTAGGCAATAGAATTGAGGGCAGAGAAAAGGTGTTGCAGCGCATGGATAAAATGGGCTGCCAGATTGGGAACCATACCTGGTCTCACGCTGATTTAGTGAAGCTGCCGCAGAAGGGCGCCATCGAGGAAATAGAAAAGACCAATCAGGCTGTGAAGGCAGTGACAGGAAAGGGAACGGAGCTGCTCCGGCCACCATACTGCTCCAAAAAGGGCTTGGAGGAGTTTGTCCAGTACCCCATGATTCTCTGGAGTGTGGATACGGAGGACTGGAAAAATAAGAATCCCGAAATGATTTTCCGGGAGGCGACGAAAATCAAAAAGAGCGGCAATATTCTGCTGTTTCACGATATTTACCCGACGACGGTAGAAGCGGTGGAGCGAATTGTGCCGGAATTGCAGAAAAAGGGCTTCCAGTTTGTCACGATTTCGGAGATGTTCGCCGCCATGAATAAGAAGCTGGAGGCAGGGCAGATTTATGCGTTAGCCTGAGGCCTCCTGAGCAGGGGCAGAGCATGGGGTCGAAGCGGAGGCGGCGAAGCCTTCGCTTCGGTCTTTTTGTTGCTCCAGGCAATGTTCCAGCCTTTTGATTTGCAGAATCAGTTCGTCAATCGCTCGGCTAAGGGCAAGAAGCTCTGCATCCTCGCCCAAGGGCTTGCCGCTTTTCAGGCATTCCATTGCGCATTCATTCAGGGTAGAACGGTAAATATTTAGCTTTTTCCGCGTCAAAGTAAGCTCGTCCTTCATAGGGTCAGAAGGTGACTGAATATCATATTCCATGGCTTGTTCATCCTTAAATGTTGAATTATTTGCTCCCATCGCAACTATAGCAGAATGAGGAAATTATTTCAAGTCTTTTAAGACTTGAAATAATTATCGATTCGACATTTTCACATAATATAATTAAAACCGTTACTTTCCTTGCAAACAGATGGGAGCCGATGGATAAGGATTTTATTTTAAATCGGATCGCAGAGCTGAGGGAAAAGAGAAATATCTCTGAAAGACAGATGAGCAGGGAAATGGGCCATAGCCCAACCTACCTCTCGAATCTGGCTACGTATAAAGGGCTGCCGACAATGGAAGTGGTGATGGATTGCTGCAATTATTTCGGCATCAGCCTGTCGGACTTTTTTCAAGAGACGCTGAAGACAGAACCATCCAGCAGCTGGATTGACGAGCTTTTTGATAAAGAGGACCAGGCAGAGCTGGTGAGGCTGCTCAACGCAATGGATAAAAAAAGCGCCAAGGCGCTGATGGACGTATTGCGAAAATATGCGGGCCGGGCATGATGAGGCGGGGAAAAACGCCGCTGCACAAAATGCTCTGTGAACAAACACAACAGAATAGAGGAGAGGGAGGGGTCTTGCTGAGGCTCAGACGCGCAGGCGTCTGCTACACATGCTGCCGGCGAGGCCCTGGATGAGAAACACCTTATCTTCAGGACATAAATCCAATTCTAGAATGTATTGACATAAGCGCAGTACAAGGTTTGCTGTGTCTTTTTTCTCGTCAGGCGCTTGCTGCAATCCGGCAACAAAGTTGTCGAAAATAGGTTTTGCACCTTGCGGAATATTGTTGTATAATGTTAAAAATGTTAGTATTTCAGGAGTGTCCATAATAACCTCCGTGTTTAGAAATCACTATAGAATAGAGCGAATATAGTGTAATTATATAATACAACATAAGAGAAGACCCGTCAAGATAGTAAAAATTGGGAAAATGGAGGAAAAGTGTTGCGATATGGATGAACTAAGAACGATTGGTGAGAGAATCAAATATGTGTGCACTGCATTGAAAATTTCACAAAACGCAATGGCAAAAGAATTATCCATGTCCAGCGGAAATTTTTCCGACCTGGTGACAGGTAAGCGGCTTCCTTCAGATAGATTTTACAAGGACATCAAATTCTTCTATGGCATCAGTACAGAATGGCTGAAATTCGGCACTGGCGACATGTTTATATACGGCAAATATACAGACCGGGAAGCACAAATTGTGAAGATGTATATGTCTCTCAA
>DBGCIZ010000030.1:0-13691 GCA_048355355.1 Christensenellaceae bacterium
AGGCCGATGAGCCCATACTGCAGGGCGGCGGCGCAGACCTGGGAGAGCTTGGCCCCAGCCTCAGCAAGAAGAAGCTCTCCCTCCGCGCGGATGGCGCACATGCGGGAGAGGCTGACGACTGCGCCGCGGATGCCCCCATCCCGAACCAGCAGATTAGAACCATTGCCCATGACCATGGCGGGGATATGCTCCGCCGCCAGCTGCCGGAGGCAGGGGACCAGGGCTTCCTTTGTGGCGGGAAAAACCAGCAGGTCAGCCGGACCGCCAACCTGAAAGGTGGTATAGCGGGCCATAGGCGCATTTTCAAGAAAATCTATTTGATTCTGTTTGAGAAAATCGACTATCTGTTTCATACTTTTATTATACACGGCAAGGGGACAATCGTAAACCATTTTTCCCGGAGGGGCCGTTAAAAATTCCCCGCGGCCAGGGCAAAGGTATTGGGGACGTACCCCCGCTTTTGCAGGTCGCCGAAGATGGCCTCGTCATACACGGCGGAGACTCGCTCCACCACGGGCAGCATCTCCAGAGAGGCCAGTTTGGCCTGGACGCTGCGGGACAGCATAGAACTGCAGAAATCCGCGCACATGGCAATTTTGGCAGGGTCATCGCTTTGCAGGACGCCTATCATCTGCACCAGGTCAGTGGCGTAGCCTGCGCCATAGCTATAGATATTCAGGGAATTGGCCCTCTGGTCGTCGTCAAGCCGGCGGTAATAGGAGCGGGGGCATAGGGTCATGGCGGCCTGCCCGGTAATAAACGCCTCGTTATCTCCGGGGAGCCCCTCGGCGGAGAGGACGGTGGAGCGGAGAGGCAGGCTGGCGCAGCTATCCTCCCAAAGGGTAAGGGGCTGGATACCCTCTCGATTTTTCAGGTCGGGAATCATCTCCAGCAGCTGGCTGAGGGCGGAATCGTCTGCAAAGGGAAGGGAGAGGCCAGCCTCGAAAAAAAACTCCCCGTTGCACAGCAGCTGGTAAATATCCGCCATATAGGGATAGGATTTAAAAGCGCTGCCGTCTTTGCCGCAGTCTGCGAAGAGGGGCAGCAGGTTCTCTGCCTCCGGCAGGTCTGCAAACATGGAGGCATCGGAAAACATCCCCATAGGGTAGGAGAGAATATCCGGCGATTCGCCGCGGGCGATGCGCTCCTGATATTCCTCCGGCGTCATGCCGATCACCTCAATAAATACATAGGGGTTGCTCCGCTCAAAATTCGTGGCCCTGGTTTGCAGCAGGGAGACGCCGCTGCCGCTGCCCGTCCGAAAGGAAACCACATGCCAAACCGTCAGCGTGCCCCGGTATTTTGCGCGCTGCTCCGCCTCCTGAATGGTATAGACATTTTTGTGGACGCCGCCGGCAATGAGGGCCGGGGACGCCACAAGAAACAGAATCACAAAGGCCGCGAGCAGAAGTGAAGCCAGCTTTTTCATGAAAACCCCTCCTGTCTCATGTATATGGAGGGGAGGCGGGGAGATATGACCGGACCTGGGAGCGGGGAGGTTTCCCGAAAGGGGACGGATTTTGGCACTTTTCTTTCCGGCTGAAATAGTGTATAATTACTCTGACTTGATAAATTCTAATGAGGAACGGAAAATGAAATACAAACTGATAGCATTAGACGTTGACGACACGCTGCTGAACAGCAAAAACGAGCTGACAGAAAGAACCCTTTCGGCGTTGAGAAGGGCGCAGGAGGCAGGGGTGGCCGTGGTTCTGGCGACGGGGCGCCTGCCCCAGATTATCAAAAAGCTGTACGACCAGATTGGCCTGGCGGGCCCCATTATCTGCGGCGGAGGCAGCGTCGTCTGTGACAAGGACTTTAACGAGATTTTCACCAGGCTTCTGCCTGTGGAGGATGCCCATAGCATTCTGGAATTTGCCCACGAGGCAGGCGTTCCGGCCCAGATGTATTTTGACGGCATGGTCAACTATGAGACGGAGAACGAATTTTCCATCGAGTACGCCAAAACCTATGGCTTTCCGCCAAGAGTGCTGCCAAACATCCGGGAGATGGAGGTTCACTCGGCCAAGTGCCTCATCGTTTCCACGCCGGAAAAGATTATGGAAATCCAGCCCAAGCTGAAGGCCATGCTGCCCCATCTGAACGTAGTCCGCTCCAAGCCCAGCTATCTGGAGATTACCGACCCGCGGGCAAACAAGGGCGCGGCCCTCAAGTTTATCGGCGAATATCTGGGCATTGGCCCGGAGGAGATGATCGCCGTAGGCGATAGCCAAATCGACGTTCCCATGCTGAAATATGCGGGGCTGCCGGTCTCTGTGGCCAACGGCCTGGAGGAAATCAAGCCCTATTGCAAATACATCACCAAGAGCAACGACGAGGATGGCGTTGCCTGCGTCATCGAAAAATTCATTCTGGGAGAGTAAACTATGAAGCGTTCCATTAAAATCCAGAAGCTCATAGACGAGCTGGGGCTGACGCCGCTCTATGTGGGGGAGAAGGACTCCGTAGCCATAGATACCAGCGATTTGAACCGGCCTGGCATGCAGATGACAGGGTTTTTCGACTATTTTGCCGTCAACCGGCTCCAGCTCTTTGGCATGGTGGAGATGTCCTATATTCAGGATTTGGACCCGGAGACTAGGCGGGAGCGGATGGAGCAGTATTTCAGCCATCCAATCCCCTGCGTGCTCATCGCCCGAAACCTGACGCCGCCGGAGGAATTTCTCGATGCGGCGAAGAAATACGATGTACCCGTGCTTATGTCTGGCCTGACGACGACCAAGCTGAGCCATATGACCACCCTGCTGCTGGACCATGAGCTGGCGCCCTGCATCGCCCGCCATGGCGGCCTGATGGATATTTACGGCGTCGGCATCTTTATCACAGGCGAGAGCGGCGTGGGCAAGAGCGAGACGGCCCTCGAGTTGATTAAGCGGGGGCACAGGCTGGTGGCAGACGACGTGGTGGAAATCCGCAAGTTTGCCGAGACGGATTTGGTAGGCTCCTCGCCGGATGTCATCCGCCATCTGATGGAGATTCGCGGCATCGGCCTGATCGATGTATCGGTGCTTTATGGCATGGGCGCGGTGCTGACCCGCAAGACTATCAGCCTCTGCGTCCATCTGGAGCTGGGAGAGGTGAAGGATATCGACCGCCTGGGCCTGGCGGAGGACTATGTCACCCTGCTGGGCGTAAAGGTGCCGAAGATTACTATTCCCGTCCGCCCGGGCAGGAACATCGCCATCATTATGGAGGTGGCGGCCATGAACTTCCGCCTCAAAAGCATGGGGCATAACCCGGCTGCGGCGCTGGACCAGAAAATGCTGGAGCTTTTGGGCAACTGACAGGGGGGAGACAGAAGGGCCTTGAAAAGGGGCCCTTTTTTGTTAGGCTGCTTGCGAAGGGACTCAGGGCCGGGGCAAGGCAAAATCTCCCCTTTGCAGCGGCGAAAAAACCGTCTATAATAAAGATAGGGAATTATGGCAGAAAGGGAGTTTTTCTACATGACGGATTTTGTGCATCTGCATGTGCATAGTGAATATAGCCTTTTGGATGGGGCGGCCCGCATTGGGGACATCCCCAAAAAGGCAAAGGAGCTGGGGCAGAGGGCCATCGCTTTGACAGACCACGGCAGCATGTATGGCGTGGTGGATTTTTATAAGGCAGCCAAGGCAGAGGGCATTAAGCCGATTATTGGCTGCGAGGTGTATATCGTCCGGGGGGATTTGCATGAGAGGGAGTCCTACTCCAGGGAATATGCCCATCTGATTCTGCTGGCTAAAAATCAGGAGGGCTACAAGAATCTGATGCGGCTCAGCTCCATCGGGTTTGTTGAGGGGTATTACTATAAGCCGAGAATTGACTATAAGGTGCTGGCGGAGCACAGGGAGGGGCTGGTCTGCCTTTCTGCCTGCCTGGCGGGGGACATCCCCTCGCTCCTTCTGGCGGGGCGGTATGAGCAGGCGCACAATGTGGCGCTGGAGCTGAAGCAGATGTTCGGCGAGGATTTTTACATAGAGCTGCAGGATCACGGGCTGGCAGAGCAGAAGCGGGTGAATCCCCTGCTGATTAAGCTGGCGGGGGAGCTGGGGGTTAAGCTGGTTGTGACCAACGACTCCCACTACGTAGAGCGGGAGGATTCCAAGGCGCAGGATGTGCTGATGTGCATCCAGATGGGGCGCCATCTGGACGAGGGAGGCCTCTTTCAGGAGGACGAATTTTACATCAAATCCGGCGACGAAATGGCGGCGCTGTTCCCAAAAATTCCCGAGGCGGTGGAGAACACCCTGGAGATTGCGGAAAAGTGCAACGTAGAGCTGGAGTTTGGCCATCTGCATTTGCCCGTGTTCGACGTGCCGGAGGGCTTTGAGACCCATGAGGACTATCTGGAGATGCTGGCCCGCCGGGGCATGGCGGAGCGGTATGAGAATCCCGCCGTTCATGAGGAGCGGCTGGTCTATGAGCTGAACACCATTAAAAGCATGGGCTTTACGGATTATTTCCTCATCGTTTGGGACTATGTGGACTTTGCCCGCCGAAACGGCATCTGGGTAGGCCCGGGCCGGGGCAGCGCGGCGGGCAGCATTGTGGCCTACGCCCTGAAAATTACGGACATCGACCCCATTGAATACAATCTGCTTTTTGAGCGGTTTCTCAATCCTGAGCGGATTAGTATGCCGGATATTGACATCGATTTCTGCATTGAGCGGCGGGGCGAGGTGATTGACTATGTGACCAAAAAATACGGGGAAAACCGGGTTGCGCAGATTATCACCTTCGGCACCCTAGGGGCAAAGCAGGTGGTGCGGGACGTGGCGCGCGTCATGGACATCAGCGTGGCGGAGGCGGACCGGATTGCCAAAATGATTCCCTTTGAGCTGAAGATGACCATTCAGAAGGCGCTGGATCAGAACCCAAAGCTGCGGGTGGAGTATGAAAACTCCGAGTTGGTTCACGAATGGCTGGATATGGCCATGAAGCTGGAGGGCATGCCGCGGCAGAGCTCTACCCACGCGGCTGGCGTCGTCATCTCCAATAAGCCGGTGACGGAGTATGCGCCCCTTTCCCGCAACAAAAAGGACGAAAGCATCACAACCCAATACACCATGGGCAATCTGGAGGAGCTGGGCCTTTTGAAAATGGACTTTCTGGGCCTCAGAACCCTGACCGTGATGAAGGACGCCGTGGCTATGATAAAGAAATCGAGGGGTATTGATATCGATTTGGAGAGGATTGACATGGAGGACCCCAAGGTCTACCAGATGATTAGCGCAGGGGAGACGGACGGCGTCTTCCAGCTGGAAAGCGACGGCATGCGCTCCCTCATGACCCAGCTTCGGCCGGAAAACCTGGGGGACGTCATGGTGGGGATTTCTCTGTTCCGGCCCGGCCCCATGGCAAAAATCCCGGACTATATTGCAGGGAAAAACGACCCTGGCGCCGTAACATACGACCACCCGATTTTGGAGCCGATTTTGAAGGACACCTATGGCTGCATGGTCTACCAGGAGCAGGTGATGGAAATCGTCAGGGACATGGCAGGATACTCCCTGGGCCGGAGCGACCTGGTCCGCAGGGCCATGGCCAAAAAGAAGAAGGCCGTGATGGAAAAGGAGCGGCAAATCTTTGTCTATGGCGGCGACGGGGTAGACGGGGCCATCAAGCGGGGCGTTGACGAGAGGACGGCGCAGCATGTGTTTGACCAGATGATGGACTTCGCCCAGTATGCCTTTAACAAGTCTCATGCCTGCGCCTATGCAGTTGTGGCCTATCAGACGGCCTATTTGAAGTGCTATTACGAGGCGGAATTTATGACGGCCATCTTAAACAGCTTTATTTCCGTCTCCGATAAGCTGGCCAGCTATATGCGGTATATCAAGCGGGATGGCATCGCCATCTTTCCGCCGGATATTAACCGGTCGGAGCGGCTGTTTACTGTGGAGGACGGCGGCATCCGCTTTGGCCTGGCTGCCCTGAGAAACGTGGGGGATTCCATTGCCTTTGCCATTGAGGAGCGGCAGGCAAACGGCCCCTATGAGGATTTTGAGGATTTCGTCATGCGCAACGCGGCCTCGGTGAATAAAGGGCAGATAGAATCTCTGGTGCTCTCCGGCTGCTTTGACAGCACAGGCGCCAAGAGGATTCAGCTCATAGAGGTTTACGACACAATCTATAAAAAGGCGCAGGACAAGCTGAAAAATCAGCTTTCTGGCCAGGTTAGCCTGTTTGACATGCTGGGGGAAGGCGCGGCCGACCAGATGAAAACAAAGCTGCCGGACATGCCGGAATATGATTTTAAGTTGAAGCTGACCCTGGAAAAGGAAAAAACCGGCCTTTACATCAGCGGGCATCCCCTGGATGAATACAGGGAGAGCCTGGAGCGGATTCAGGGACGGGAGGAGATTGCCAACATTCTTCGGGCAGAGAGGGACCAGGCTGCAGCCATGGAATACGAAGGAGCCACCGTGGAGCTGGTGGGCATTTTCACCATGGTCAAGCCGCGGGTTACTAAAACCAACCGGCAGATTATGGCCAACTGCGTCTTTGAGGATTTGACGGGCAGCATTGGCGTTATGGTGTTCCCGCGGGTCTTTGCGCAGCTGGAGGATAAGCTAAAGACGGACACGGTGGTCCGCATCAGCGGCAAGGTCATGGTGGGCGAGGAAGGCCCGCCGGAGCTGGCCCTCAACGAGATTTTTAACGTTGCCGCCGCCCAAAGGGAATACGACGGAAAGGAGCTCTGGCTCAGAATAGAGCGGGAATCTAAGACGATACTAAATTCCATCAGGGAAATTTTAAAGGCCTACCCGGGGGATAGCAAAACCTGGATTTACATCAAGGAGACCGGAATGAAGTACGCAGTAGGCAGGGAATATGGCGTCACCATCAACGATAAGCTCCTGCGGGATATGGGCCGCTATTTGGGGGAAGATAATGTAGCTGTAAAGCAGACGGCATCCCCCAGGAAAGAAGAAAAATGCGCTGCTGACAGTTGAAATTGACGCGGGACAATGATAAAATGATATAAGGAGGTATAGCAGCAAAAAAATGCTGCTTCTTCGGGGGAGAACGACAGATTAGCTGCAAAAAGACGGTTTGGCTGATGCTTGGGGGTGTTGGTATGTGGGTAGCAATCGACATGGCCAGGACGACAGAGAGAGCTGAAACCATAAAATCCGCTCTGGAACGAGAGGGCTTTTTAGTGCAGCTCAGGTCAGTGTATAAGAAAAAAAGCGGCGGGGAGAGCCTTTATGAAATCCGTGTGCCAGAGTCGGAGGCGGAGGAGGCCAGAGAGCTGCTTTTGGATATGTAAAGCGGCGCCACGGGGGAACTCCTGCGCCGGGCGGCCAGATGGCCCCCGCTTCTGAGGAAAGCGGGATTGAGGGAGACAACACAGAAATAAAAATTTGAAATATTTTAGGAGCAGATGGTTATGAGAAGAATCGGTTTGTTGACAAGCGGTGGGGATACGCCGGGCATGAACGCGGCCATTCAGGCTGTGGTCCGGACGGCGAAATGCAACGGAATCCAGATTATGGGCGTCACTAAGGGGTATGCCGGCCTGATTGAGGGCAGGCTTGCAGAGATGCGCTCCAAAGAGGTGATGAACATTAACAACAAGGGCGGCACGATTTTAAAGACTGCCCGCTGCGAGGAGATGCGCACCCCGGAGGGCCAGGAAAAGGCCCTGAAGGTTTTGAAGGCATTTGGCTGCGAGGGGTTGGTCGTCATTGGCGGCGACGGCAGCTTTAAGGGTGCAAGAACGCTTTCCCATATGGGCATGCCGACCATTGGCCTGCCGGGCACCATTGACAACGACCTGGCCTATACGGATTATACCATTGGCTTTGACACGGCAATCAACTGCGTGGCAGAGGAAATTGCCAAAATCAGGGACACCATGGAGTCTCATGAGCGCGTTGGCGTCATCGAGGTTATGGGCAACAAATGCGGCGACATTGCCCTGCATGCAGGCATTGCGGGGGACGCGGAGTATATTATTGTGCCAGAAATGCCCTTTGATGTGGACCAGATTTGCGACAGCCTGCAAAATAGAAAGATTAAGGGCTTCATGACCAGCATTGTGGTGATTGCAGAGGGCGCTGGAAAGGGCGAGGCCCTGGCAAACTATATGCGGGCAAAGACGGGCCTGGACGTAAAGGCAATCGTTTTAGGCTATATCCAGAGAGGCGGCGTGCCCTCTGTGTTCGACAGAGTCATCGCCACCAAGATGGGCATTCGTGCGGTGGAGCTGCTGATGGAAGGCTGCGGCGGCAGAGTGGTCGGCATCCACAACAACAAGATTGTAGATTACGACATTGACGAGGCCCTGGCCATGAAAATGAAGTTCGACAAGAAATTATATGAGACTCATCTGAATATGATGAACTATTAAGGCAAATCATAACGAGGAGGCGCATATGGCAGAGTACAGGACACGGGTCAGATATGCGGAGACGGGCGCCGAGGGGGTAGCGTATTACGGAAGCTACTATCCCTGGTACGACATGGCGCAGGAGCAGTTCCTGCGGGACAATGGCCTGTCCTACGAGGTCATCAGCCAGTCGGGCATCCATTTTGTGCCCATCGACATGCACAGCCGGTTTTACACGCCCGCCTATTTCGGCGAGGACATTACGGTGCGGATGAAGATTCTTTCCGTCTCCAGCATTAAGACGGTGGTAGAATACCGGGTGACAAAGGATGCCACGGGGGATGTGGTGGCGGTATGCACGGCAGTCTGCGCCTGTATGAACAAGCAGATGCGGCCTCTCGTATTGAAAAAAGCGCTGCCTAAATTATACGAGGCTTTAAAGGCAGAAGCAGAAGAGAGCAAGGCGGTGAAGTGATTCGGGAGACGCCACAAGACGGGAGAGACAGAGATGGACATTGTAGGAGAGATTCGAGCGGCTGAACGGCAGGCGGACACCATCGCAGAGGAAGGCCGGCGCCAGGCAGCCCAGATGCTGCGGGAGGCAGAGGCAGGCGTGCGCGTAGCGGCAGAGCAGGCCCAGGCAGATGGAGCCCGCGCAGCAGAAAGGGAGAGCGCCTTGGCCGAGGCCCAGGCAGCAGCCCGGCAAAAAGAGCTCCAGGCGGAGAACGACCGGCTATGCCAGGCGATTCGCCAGCAGGCGGAGGGGCGCATGGCTCAGGCATCGGCTTATATTGTAGAGCAAATCCTGCAATGATGACAGGAGAGGTCTTATGGCAATCGTCAAGGTAAAAAAGGTTTGCGCGGCGGTTTTGCGCCGCGACACAGAAGCAGCGATGAACGCCCTCCAAAACGAGGGCGTTCTGCATATTACCCAGATGGCGGGGGACGAGCGGTATAGCGCAGAGGAAAACGGCGCGGCAATAGCCGCCCTGGAGGCGCAGCTGCAGGATGTCCGCTTGGCGCTGGGCGTCATCACGCAATACGACAATGCAAAGCGAAGCTTCCTGACGCCGAAGCCGGAAATTTCCTATGCCAAGCTCAAAGCAGGAGACGAGCAGGGAAGGGCGGCCCACGCCGTGGCGCAGGCCAAGGCGATTGAAAGGGAGCTGGGCGAGATTCGGAGCAAATACGCCAAAGCGGCCAACGCGCTGCAGCAGCTGGCGCCGTTTCGCGAGCTGGCGGCTCCGGTGGAGCTGCTGGGGGACACGCCTCAGGCAAGCATATTCTGCGGGTTTGTGCCCAAAGACGCGGCGGCGCAGGCAGTGCAGCTGGCGGAGGCTTCCGGCGGTTTATTTCATCTGCAGCTTTTAGAGCAGAGGAGCGGGGATTTTTTGCCCGCCCTTTTTGTTATGCACAGCTCTGTGGCAGAGGAGACCAGGCTCAAGCTGAAGGAACAGGGCTGCACGGAGCTGCGGTTCGACGGGTTTACCGGAACAGTGGCGGACAGAATAGCCGCCCTGGAGGAAGAGCAGCGCAGCCTGGCCCAGGCGCGGAGGCTTCAGGAGCAGCGAGCCACGGAGGCTGCGGCGGCCAAGGGCGACCTGGAGCTTTACGAGGATTATCTGCAAAATGAGCTGGCCCGGCAGCGGGCAATCGGCCAGATGGGCGCGACAGACCGGGTGAATTTCTTTCAGGGCTATGTGAAACACTATGATGCAGAGAGGCTGGAGAAGGCGCTGGCTGCGGCGACAGATGCCTACTGGCTGGAGCTGGCAGACCCGGAGGAGGACGACCCCGAGGTTCCAACTCCCATTGAAAATAACAGAGTGCTGCGGCCCTTTGAGGCGGTGACGGAGATGTATTCCACGCCGGCATACCGCGGCATCGACCCGGTTTGGGTGCTGGCGCCGTTTTACTTTATCTTTTTCGGCATGATGCTCTCAGACGCGGCTTACGGCATTTTATTGACGCTGGGCGCTATTGCGGTGCTCAAGCTGAAGAAGCCGGACGGGATGTTTCGAAAGGTAACGGGCGTTTTGGCTATCTGCGGCATTGCAACTGTGTTTTGGGGCGCCATGTTTGGCAGCTGGATGGGATTTTCCGCCGAAGCGCCTCTCTTTAACCCCATGTACGCCCCCTTGGAAATGCTGATTTTATGCATCGGCATCGGACTGGCCCACCTGCTGGTGGCGCTGGGCACCGGCTTTTACATGTTGGCCCGGGATGGGCATATCTGGGACGCCATTTTCGACAAGGGCTTCTGGATGCTGATTTTGTTGGCGATTCCCGTGCTGGCTGTTGACCTGATGAACGGAGGAAGCGGCACGGCAGGGCTGCTGCTGGGGGGAGCAGGGCTGGTGGGCCTGATTTGCACCCAGGGCAGGCACAAGAAGGGCTTTGTGAAAAAGCTGATTGGCGGCCTGGCCAGCGTATACGATATTACGGGGTACCTCTCCGACTTGTTGTCCTACAGCCGTATTTTCGGTATGTCCCTGGCGACGGCTGTCATCGGCATGGTATTCAACACCATTGTAGGCATGCTGACGGGGGGAGGCAACCTCCTGCTGAGCATTTTAGGTTGGATTGTGGGCATCGCCATCTTTGCCATAGGGCATGGGTTTAACCTGGGCATCAACGCCCTGGGGGCGTATGTGCATTCGGCCAGATTGCAGTATATTGAGTCCTTTAACAAGTTTTTTGTAGGCGAGGGGAAGCCCTTCCGCCCCCTGCGCTACAGCTCTAAAAATAGCCGGGTCGTCCCCGGAAAACAATAAAAATTCGATTGAGCGGAGGTCAACAAAATGGAATTAGGTCTTGTTTTTGCGCTATTTGGCGCGGCGCTCTCGTCCCTATTATCGGGCATTGGCTCGGCAATTGGGGTCGGCATGGCGGGCCAGGCTTCGGCAGGGTTGGTAGCGGAGGACCCGGACAAGTTCGGCTCGGCCCTGGTGTTGCAGCTGCTGCCGGGCACTCAGGGCATTTACGGCCTGCTGGTGGGCTTTATGATTCTGCTGCGGGTTGGCGTGTTAGGCGGCGAGCTGCAGACAGTGACAGACGAGCAGGGGCTGATGCTTCTGGCGGCATCTTTGCCCACGGCCTTTGTGGGCCTGCTTTCGGCTATCCACCAGGGCAAGGTGGCGGTCTCTGGCATCGGGCTGCTTGCGCGGCGCCCTGAGGAGCAGGGCAAGGCCATTACCATGGCCATCATGGTGGAAACCTATGCAGTATTTGCGCTGCTGATTTCCATGCTGATTGTCCTGCTGCTGCCCATTGGCTGAGGAGAACGAGACGTGTCTGGAGCGGAAAAGATTACGCAAAAAATCATAGAGGACGCCAAGGAACAGGCGAAGGCTGCTTTGGCCGCAGCGGAGGCACAGTGCGCCGAGCTGGCGGAGGCGGGAAAAATCCAGGCGGAGAAGCAGGTTCAGGCTATGGCAGAACGCGCCAGGGAGCAGGGACGCGACCTGGTCAGACGGAGGGAAGCCGTTTGTAGCCTGGAGCTGAGAAAGGAGACGCTGGCTTTAAAGCGCAGCTTGCTGGAGGAGGCCTTCCAAAGGGCTGAGGAGCAGCTGCGGACTGCCGAAGAGGATGCCTACGCGCAGATGATGGCGCGGCTGCTGGCGGAGTGCGCAGAGCAGCTGGGGGACGGAGAGGTGCGCCTTGCGGCCAGAGAAGGACGGCTGCAATATGAGACTCTTTTGGCCCAGGCTCGGGACATTTTGCGCCGGCGCAGCCTGGCCGTGAGAATGGAGCAGGGCCCGGTTACAGACGCCCTGGAGGACGGGTTCCTCTACGTGGGCGACGGGGCGGAAATCAACTGCTCGCTGGCGAACATCGTCAACCAGCGGAAGGCTGAGCTGGAGGCGGAGGTCTGCCGGATTTTATTTCAGGAGTAAATGAGAGCGGGGTTCACCCGCAAGAGGAGCGGCTATGCCACAACCAAGCTATCCCTTTGCTTCGGCAAGGGTCAAATCGAGAGAAAACGCCATTATGACCCGGGAAAAAGCCCTGCGCCTGGCTGGCTCGGATACGCCGGAGGAGGCCATGCAGCTGCTTGCGGAGTGGGGCTATGCGGGCGCAGAGGACACAGCGCCGGAGCGGTTTGAAGCATGCCTGACCGCGGAGCTGGACGCAGTCTATGCCTTTGTGGAGGAGATTACGCCAGACAAGGCAATTACGGATTTGTTTTTTCTCCCCAACGACTACCGCAATTTAAAGCTGATTTTAAAGCAGGAGCTGGCAGGCGGCAAAGGGGGGAAGGCTGCGTCGGGGCCGAGGGGCCTGCTGGATGTGGCAGCCATGCAGGTGGCCGTGCAGGAAAAGAGGTATGACGGATTGCCGCCCGAAATGGCAGATGCACTGGAGGAGCTGGACCGGCGGTTTGCCGTCCGGCAAGATGCGTCCCTCATTGGGCTGACGCTGGATAGAGCCTATGCCGCCCAGGTCAATAGAGAGCTGGCGGACGTGAGAGAGGGGTTTGTGCGTGCCTTTTTCGCCCTGACCTTTGACTTTGCCAACCTGACCGCCTTCTTACGGCTGCGAAGGATTGGCGCAGGCAGAGATGTTTTGGCGCGGGCTATGCTGCCCGGCGGAAACCTGCCGGAGGAGCTGCTGAAGCGGGCTTATGAGGCGCCAGCCGACGAGGGCTTTGCCATGCTGGCAAGAGGCCCGCTCCAGCGGGAGCTGGCCGCGGCCTACGACGATTACCGGTCTACTGGCAGCTTTGCCCTGTTTCATAAGGTGGAGGCAGACAGCCTGATTCGCATCGTGGCTGCAAACCGGCAGGATATGTTCAGCGTGGCGCCGGTTTTGGCCTATCTGGTAGGGAAAACCAGGGAGATTGAGGTGGTGCGGATGATTTTGCTGGCGAAGCTGAACGGCATTGCGAGCGAGACGCTGCTGGGCATGCTGCCCAATCTGTTATAAGCGGAGGATGGGATGAAAAAGATTGGCGCAATTGGAGACAGGCAGAGCGTTCAGGGCTTTGCGGCTCTGGGCATAGACGTCTGCGCTGCAGTAGACGAGGGGGAAATCCGGCGGCACATTAACAGCATGGCAAAAGAGGGCTACGCAGTTATTTTCATAACGGAACAGGCTGCCGCATTGGCAGAGGAGACCATAGGGAAGTTTGCCACGGCGTCCTTCCCCGCCATTATTCCCATACCGGGCAACCGGGGAACGACGGGGATTGGCATGGAGAGAATCCGCAAAAATGTGGAGAAAGCCGTGGGGACAAACATTTTTCTGGATAGCTGATAAATTCGCAGAAGGCAGGTAAGCACATGGTAGGAAGGATTGTTAAGGTTTCGGGCCCGTTGATTGTGGCAGAGGGGATGCGAGATGCCCAGATGTACGA
>DBGCIZ010000031.1:0-2612 GCA_048355355.1 Christensenellaceae bacterium
GGCGGCCTGCGGTTCCATCCCTCCGTATATATCGGAATCATCAAATTCCTTGGCTTTGAGCAGATTTTCAAAAATTCTCTGACCAGCCTGCCCATCGGCGGCGGCAAGGGCGGCAGCGACTTTGACCCCAAGGGCAAGAGCGACAATGAAATTATGCGCTTCTGCCAGAGCTTTATGACGGAGCTCTGCAAGCACATTGGCGCAGACACGGATGTCCCCGCAGGCGACATTGGCGTTGGCGGCAGGGAAATCGGCTATCTGTATGGCCAGTATAAGAGACTGAGAAACGAATACACTGGCGTTCTGACGGGCAAGGGGCTGGAGTATGGCGGCTCTCTGGCGAGAACCCAGGCAACTGGCTACGGCCTGATTTACTTTGTTGAGGAAATGCTCAAGACAAAGAACAAGACCTTTAAGGGCGCTACGGTGGTAATCTCCGGCGCTGGCAACGTTGCCATTTACGCTACGGAGAAGGCGCAGCAGATGGGCGCCAAGGTAGTCGCGCTCTGCGATTCCAATGGCTATATTCACGACCCCGAAGGCATCAAGCTGGACACGGTGAAGGAAATTAAGGAAGTGCGCAGAGGCAGAATTAAGGAGTATTGCGACGTTCACAAGAACGCTACCTATACGGAAGGGTGCAGAGGCATCTGGACCATCCCCTGCGACATTGCTTTGCCCTGCGCAACTCAGAACGAGCTGGACGAAGAAAGCGCAAAGACGCTGGTAGCCAACGGCTGCTATGCGGTAGGCGAGGGCGCTAACATGCCCACGACTCTGGAAGGCACTCAGGTATTCCTCGATGCAGGCGTGCTGTTTGCCCCCGGCAAGGCGGCAAATGCAGGCGGCGTTGCGACCTCGGCTCTGGAGATGAGCCAGAACAGCATGCGCCTCAGCTGGACCTTTGAAGAGGTAGACGCAAAGCTGAAGGATATTATGGTAAATATTCATAAGCACTGCTACGACGCAGCAAAGGAATACGGCTTTGAGGACAACTACGTAGTCGGCGCAAATATTGCCGGCTTTGAGAAGGTCGCAAAAGCCATGATGGCCCAGGGAATTGTGTAATATCATCTGGCGAGGAAGTAGCCCGCATCGAAAGATGCGGGCTTTTTCTATTTTTTCTCATAACGCGGAGAAAACCGGGAAGAATATGCTCCAAAGGCGGTGATAAAGATGAACATGAAAATCGAAATGATAGGAGATGCGCAAAGCTTTACCAGCATCAAGCGGGGCCTCTACGGCGCGGCATACTCCGGCATGTCCGGCGAGGACGACAGAGAAATTCTCCAGCAGTTGGACATTATGCTGGGGGCCTACGTGGATGGACAGCCAGCCGGCAGAGTTGCGCTATGCTACGGAGAGGGACGGGACACGCTCTCTCATTTTGAGGCAAAGGACCAGTGGGTAGGCAGCGCTCTTTTGAGAAGCGCCATGGCTATGACATCGGCAGACAGAGTCGTTTTAGGAGAGTGTGACGCAGGCGGAGCGGAATGCATGGGCTTTTTGGCGGAGTGCCACGAAGAGCCGGTGGCCTTTGAGCGGACGACGCCCCTTTGGTATGACAGATGCGCCAAGGCCTGCGGCTTTGAGGAGGAAAAGGAATTTTACACCTATACGCTGACCCTGGCAGATGTGCCGAGGGGCCAGCTGAAGGAGGCCGCGGATTTTCTCCGACAGAAGGGACTATACGCCCGCTCTCTCAATCTGGACAATTGGGAGGAATGGGCAGACGAGCTCTATCAAATGCTGGGGGAGACCATAGAGCGGCGGGAGTTTCGGCGCCAGGTGCAGGATATGGCCTATCTTTCGGACGACTATTTGGGATGGGGCGTGTATGCAGGCAGGCGGCTGGTAGCTGCCGTCTTTGGTATTTACGACTATGCGCCCATGTTTAACGGAGGCGGAACAGCGGGGGACAGGCTGCGACGTATGGTCACCTTTCAGGTCAGGGAGCAGAAGCTGAAATTCGTATTCCACCACAGTATCCTGCCGGGCGCGGTGGTGGTGGCCTACGACAGATTGCTGGAGGAGCTGGAAAAGAGGAAGGTCAGGAAAATATACCTAGGCGATATTCTGGCGCGAGATGGCAAATCCCTGCGCACTCTGGAACACCTGGGAGCAGTCCGGGATAAAATCTACCGAACCTATCAGCTGGACAAGCATATGGCAAGAGCATAAGAAAGGCCGCAGACAATGCTGCGGCCTCTTTATGTTGTTTTTTAATAGCCGAGCTCTTCGCCAACCAGAATGACATGAATGCGTCCCTTTTCCCGCTGCTGGCCTAAAAAGGTGTAGCTACAGCAGATTCTATCCTGAGAATGGCATTGCATACATTGACCGGTCTGGCTGCAGGGAGCGTTGAGGTTGAGCCGGGCCACATTTTTCGGCGTTGCAATCTGGCGCACCCGGCGGACGGCATCGTGATGAGATTCCACCAGCTTATTGTAACCGGCGATGACCACGACCCGCTTGGGCCCGAAAATCATAGCGGCAACCCGGTTGCCATTGCCGTCTACATTATAAAGGTAACCGTCGGCAGTAATCGCGTTGGTGCTGGTGACAAAAACGTCGCTGAGAAAGGCCTGCCGCATTACATCCACAGCCTCTTC
>DBGCIZ010000032.1:0-2529 GCA_048355355.1 Christensenellaceae bacterium
ATCCGGGCGGACTATGTGGGCAAAAACGTGCCCACCTCCAGCCAAGAGGACATTGCAGTGTTGCTGGAGGAATTTGACGGCGTGAAGCAAGTAGTCATTATGGACAAAACGGAGGAATAGAGCCAGATGTCACTAGAGAAAAAAGACCTGTTGGGAATGCGGGATACATCGGCGGAGGAGATTTTGGAAATTCTGAAAAACGCCGCCATACTGAAAAAGGTAATTGAGATGCCGTCCAAAAAGGCCAGCCACCTGGTCGGCAAGTCTATCATCACCCTGTTTTATGAAAATAGCACCAGGACGAGAATGTCCTTCGAGCTGGCGGGAAAGTACCTGTCTGCCAGCACATCTAGCATATCGGCCTCTGCCAGCAGTGTGCAGAAGGGGGAGACGTTGATCGACACGGGAAGGACTCTGGACGTCATGGGCACGGACGTCATCATCATCCGCCATCCCATGAGCGGAGCGCCTCATCTTCTGGCAAAGCATGTGAATGCCAGCGTCATCAACGCAGGAGACGGCATTAACGAGCATCCTACCCAGGCGCTGCTGGATTTTTTCACTATGCAGGAGACCTTTGGCGGGTTTAAGGGGCTGAACGTGACCATCATCGGAGATATCTACCACTCCCGGGTGGCAAGAAGCAACATTTTTGGCCTGACCAAGCTGGGGGCCAACGTAAAGGTATTTGGCCCAAATACCCTGATGCCCATTGGCATTGAAAACACGGGGGCATCGGTGGCCAAGGACCTGCAGTCTGCCATAGACGGGGCGGACGTCGTCATGGCGCTGCGCATTCAGCGGGAGCGGCAAAAGGGCGGGCTCTTCCCCTCGGTTCGCGAGTTTAACAAATACTTTGGGCTGGACGATGCCATTATGAAGGCGGCCGCAAAGGGCGCGCTGGTGATGCACCCGGGGCCCATCAACAGAGGAGTGGAAATTAACTCCTCCGTTGCGGATAGCGAAGCGTCTAAAATTACGGAGCAGGTGACCAACGGCGTGGCAGTACGGATGGCGCTGCTCTATCTGCTGACAAGGAGGGGAAAGTAAGCCATGAGATTGCTGATTCAAAACGGAACGCTGGTGAACCCCAGAGGCAAGACGGAGGGAGATATCTCCGTTCGGGACGGTGTGATAGAGGCCATTGGCCCGGCAGTGGGAGACTACGATAGGATTATTGACGCGGCAGGCTTGGTGGTCATGCCCGGCCTCATCGATATGCACGTCCACCTGCGGGACCCGGGGCTGGAATATAAGGAGGATATCATCTCCGGAACGATGGCGGCAGCAAAAGGCGGCTTTACGGCGGTCTGCTGCATGCCAAACACGGACCCGGTTATCGACAATGAGGCTGTGGTGAAATACATCATCGATAAGGCGGAGAAAAACGGCTACGCAAGGGTCTACCCCATCGCCTGCATCACAAAGGGGCAGAAGGGGGAGGACATCAGCGAAATCGGCCTCTTAAAGGAGGCGGGGGCCGTAGCCTTTTCGGATGATGGCAAGCCGGTCATGTCCAGCCAGATTATGCGCCTGGCCCTGCTCTATGGGCAGACCTTCGACGCGCTAATCATCAGCCATGCAGAGGACCTGGATTTGATTAACGGCGGCGTTATGAATGAGAGCGAAAACTCCACTCTGTTTGGCCTGAAGGGCATTTCCAGAGCAGCGGAGGAGGTTATGGAGGCCAGGGATATCATCTTGCAGGAGACCTATGGCGGCAAGCTCCATCTGGCTCATATCTCCACCAAGGGAGCTGTGGAGCTGGTTCGCAGCGCTAAGAAGCGGGGCGTCCCCGTGACGGCGGAGACGGCGCCGCACTACTACACGGCAGACGACTCCTGGGTCGGCACCTACGACACCAACACCAAGGTGAATCCGCCGCTCAGGACAAAGGAGGATGTGGAGGCCATCAAGGCCGGCTTGGCCGACGGCACCATTGACTGCATCGCCACAGACCATGCGCCCCACCATGCGGACGAGAAGAATGTGGAATACGATATGGCCGCAAACGGCATCAGCGGCATTGAGACGGCGGTACCCCTGACGCTGGAGCTGGTCCGCCAGGGAGTCATCACCCTGGAGCGGATGGCGGAGCTGATGTCCTGCCGCCCAGCGGAGATTCTGGGAATTGAGGGCGGCGTCATTGAAGAAGGCAAGCCCGCGGATATCACGATTCTGGATACGGAGAAGAAATACGTGTTCTGGAAGGAGGACATGGTTTCCAAAGGCAAAAATTCGCCCTTTATCGGCATGGAAATGCAGGGGCGGGCGGCCTATACCATCATTGGCGGCAACGTGAAGGTGGAGAATGGAGAATTAAAATGATGATAGATAAGCTCATTGAAGGGATTAAACAGACAAAATGCCCCGTCTGCGTTGGGTTGGATACCATGCATACCTATCTGCCGGAGGATTTCTCCATCGACAGGCGGAACCCGCTCAAAAGCGCGGCAGAGGGAATCTACGAGTTCAACAAGGCCATTATCGATGCGGTTTACGACATTGTTCCCAGCGTGAAGGTGCAGG
>DBGCIZ010000033.1:0-2508 GCA_048355355.1 Christensenellaceae bacterium
ATCCTGTCAAAACGGTGGATACAACAGGGGCGGGAGATGCCTTTTTCGGCGCGCTGCTTTACTGCCTCATCAATGGCAGCCCCATGGATCAGCTGACGATGGAGCAGATTGGGGACTACGTCGCCTTTGCCAATGCGGCGGGAGGCTTATCTGCCACAAGAAAGGGCACCATGGAGGCCATGCCATACCGGGAGGAGATGGAGAGACTCCTGGCAGAAGGGGTGTGAGGAAGGCTACTGCCGGCGCAAGCTGCGCCGGCTTTTTCGTATCACGGCGTATTTTACATACCTTTGACCAAAGACTGATAAAGGAGGGGGAAGAACCCTTATAAAATAACAATACTGCATAGCGGGAAGGGAGCTTGATCGATGCAAGGGAGACGAGGGCGCCGACTGGGGAAATGGCTGCTGAAGCTAGCGGTGGTCTACGGTATCTTTATTGTGGCTGGGCTTTTGCTTGGGCTGGTGCCCGCCAGACAGCTGGGGCTGACGGAGGAGACGTTTTTCCATATCCGCATGTTGCTGATGCTTCTTGGCCCCCTTTATCTGGCTTTGCTGGCAAAAATCATTCTGACTATTCGCGAAGCCTGCCGGGGCAAGGACACCGGCGCAGCAGAGCGGGGCAGAGGGGCTGCCTTTGCCACGACGGCCCTGCTGCTATTTTTAAACCTCTCCAGCGCAGAGACAGCCGCTGACTGGGCTGCAGGGCAAGTCCAGGGGAGAGGACTGCGCAGCCTGGAGAAAAGCAGCCGCTATTCTCTGAAAGGGAAGCGGTTTTTAAATGCCTTTTTCCCAATAGGCTTTTCCCTGTTGCTCCTAGAGCTGCTCACGTTACTGGTCTGCATTGTCAGCTTTGCGCCACTTTCCGGGATAGTCAGCAACATTTTTATTTTACTCATCGTGTTGACAGGGCTGGCTCTGCTGATGGTGCCGCTGATTTTGTCCTTTCTCTCTGGCTATTGTGGAGAGAAGGTAGCGCACCAGGAACAGCTCGCACAGGAAAAGGGGAGGGCAATCCAGCAAGGGACCCTGGTGTTGGAGACAGACCCGGCCCGACGGAAGCAATACCTTCGATTCCCCAAAAGACTGTTTTGGCTGCTTTGCCCCGGATGCCTTTTGGTGGGATTTTTTGCGCTCTATGTGACAAAGGAATCTGCGGCAGAGCCGCTTGTGGCCGGGCTTCGCCTGCTTTTTCAGGGAGTGAGCGGGGTGGGGATGATTTCCGGCATCCCACTGCTATGCTATTGGGCCAACTGCTCGGGCACATCCAAGGTGCAGCGAATCTATCTCAAGGAAGGGCAGTTGCTCTACACGGGCTATAGCGGCAGCATGGAGGAGCGGGTGGAGTTCGCCTTTTCCCTGACAAGGCTGGAGGCATGGCAGGCAAATAAGCGCACCCTGTGCATTTGTGGCCAATTTATCAAGACGACAAAGGACAGCGAGGGAAGTAAAACGACGCGCAGCCTGCGCAAAACCCTCTGGATTCCCCGCACCTTTCCCCCAGAACAGGAAGGAGAGCTTTTGGCCTTTTTGCAGGCAAAGCTACCGGCGCAGCGAACATAAAAAGAGCCCTGGTGCGAGCAGGGAACGCGCCAGGGTGGCCGAAAGAGAGCTTAAAGCATCTCGCCCTTTTTGGAGAGAATTGCTGCCGCGGCAGCGCAGGCAGGGCAGTCGCAATAGACCGCGCCGGCTGCCTTGATTTCTACGGCATGGGAGTGGATTTGCTTGGCAGTGTCCGCGCCAAAACACGCCACACCGGCCTCGGAGCCGGAGAATGCGATAAGCTGGTCAATGGGCATAATATCCGCCTCCAGCTCTGCAAGATAGGCCTGGGTTGCCTCGGCCTCGTGCTCTGTGCCGGCGGCGTCAAGCCATTTTTGTGCTGCAACTTTGGCCTCAGCGCTGCACGAGGATGCGTTCATCAATTCATGAGTCTTTGCTACAACATAATCCAACACGTCTTTTTTCATGTTTCATCTTTCCTTTCTGCTCTCATGAGAGCAACCTTTCTGATTCTATTATAGCACGGCAGATATTTTGGGGAGCGGAGATTTTTAAGATTGAGCTATGAAAGAAGGCGCTTTTATAGGGGCGGAAGGACATGCGGTTTTTCAAAGGGGATTGCTTCTGCCATAGGAAAACGGTATGATAGGACTAATGACAAAATGGAGACAAAGCATGGACGACTATATTCACATTTGCAAAAGGGAAAACAACAGCCGGCGAGGCTATTTAATTGTAAACAGCCTGCAGGGAAAGCACGTCCCCGTGAGCCCACAGGCGGCGCTGAACCTGTTTGGAAAGCTGGGGGACGCACTGGCAGAGCGGTTTTGCGGCGAGCGCTTACTGGCCATTGGCTTTGCCGAGACGGCTACGGCCATTGGCGCAGCGGTAGCGATTCGGCTGGGATGCCACTATATCCAGACCACCCGAGAGGACATGGGGCCGGGAGAGTTTCTCTATTTTTCCGAAGAACACAGCCACGCTACAGAGCAGAAAATCGCGGCGG
>DBGCIZ010000034.1:0-20786 GCA_048355355.1 Christensenellaceae bacterium
TCCTGCCAAAACAGCGCCCAGATTGCTCCACTGCAAATGCTTCAACAGGTTTTCATAATAGCGCGCCACATCTTCAAAGCCGTGGCCCTCTGCCGCCATCAGCAGGGCGGCAGCCCGCCCATGGCCCCTGAGAAGGTTTCCGTCCCCCTCCTCCAGAGCGAAGAGGCGGTCTATTGCCGTCCGTAGCTGGCCGCTCATGTTCCAGTAATACAGAGGGGATGCCAGAACAATCACATCGCATTCCCGCACTGCGGGATAGATTTGATCCATATCATCCCCTTGTACGCAGGGACATTGCCTGCTGTTATGTCCCCCAAAGCAGCCTTTGCAGCCATGGATGTTCATTCCATCGAGAAAAAACTGGGTGACCTCGTGGCCTGCGCTCTGCGCCCCCTCTGTAAACGCCTTTACTAGCCCTGCGGTATTGCCCTTCCGCCGGGGGCTGCCGTTTAGGATAACGATTTTTTTGCCCATGCTGTCCTCCCCACTCAAATTTTTTCCGCCAACGCAGCCGCCTGGCCGCATCCGTCCGTCTTGGCAATGTCCCCCGCGTTCAAAACGCCTGTCACCAGTACCTCGCCGACCATCCTCCATTGGTTGAGGGCCGCCGTGCGCTCTATGGGGATGCGGACGCCATCCAATACACTCCTATCTTCCTCCTCGCAGCATGCAATCAGAGCGCACTCCTTCCCTGCGATATTTTTCCCGCCTACCACCATCGAATAGATGCGGTCGATCACGCCCTTGATTTGGGCGGGAATGGAATACCAGTATACTGGCATGGTAAAGACAATGGCGTCTGCCTCTAAAATGGCCGGGGCAATGGCGTTGAAGTCGTCGTCAAAGGAGCATGCCTTTCCCGTTTTATAGCAGGTCTCGCAGGCGCGGCAGCCGCCGATTTTCATCATGGCCGCGTCAAAACGGGCCACCGTATGTCCCTTTGCCTCTGCCGCCTGAATAAAGGCGTCGGTCATGGCAAAGCTGTTGCCGTTTTTCCGGGGGCTCCCCGTAATCACTACAATTTTCTTGCTCATAGTTCCCTCCTGATTCTGCGGGATTGACTTTTCCCGCCGCTGATACTATAATCCTAGCCAGAATGAATATAAAAAACAAGTACGCACATTTAGGTGATATACTTACCAAAAGGAGAGTGCCCATGAGCAAACAGGAGGATTACGCCAGCTGCATCGCAGCATCCAGCCTTGCCACTACCGGCTTCAGCTATACCCTCTCCCTCATTAACGGGAAATATAAGATGACGATACTCTACACGCTGATGTGTTTCGGCGTAGTTCGCTTTAACGAAATGAAGAAGTACATCGGAGGAATTTCCTACAAGACGCTCAGCTCCACCCTGAAGGAGCTGGAGGCAGACCAGTTGGTCCATCGGGAGGAGTATCCTCAGATTCCGCCCAAGGTGGAATACAGCCTGACCGAGCGGGGCAGGTCTCTCATCCCTATTTTAGACGGCATGTGCGAGTGGGGTGAGAAAAACAGGCTGGATTAAGGCTCTCTTTTTGCGCGGAGCCCTGTTGCCTTCCCGCAAAAAGTGGTACAATAAAGCGGAACGGATTTTCAGGGAACCGCAGTGAGCCGCGTACCTTGGCTGCTGCCTGCGGGCTTCTTTGCGTGGCCCGCTGCTTCGGCGAACCGGAAAAATCCTCTGGCCCGGAAGTCCTTGCTTCCGCAGCCTTTTTGTGCCCTTAGGGGCGGAATGATGCCAGCGGCCTTTCCGTATATTTATGGTGAGAAAGGTACGGCATAAAAATATGGAGTTGCTTATGAATTGTATTTTAGATGCGCTGGACCGGCTCTGTCCCTGGGAGGAGATGCTGGACGCCAACTATTCCATCGCTGGCGTCCCGGAGCAATCCAGCCCTTTTCTCTTTCAATATCTGGCCACCCGGTTTCAACGGCCCGTTCTGGCCGTTTACCAGACGGACGCCGCAGCCAAGCGCGCCTTTGAAGAACAGGTTTTTCGGGAAAAGCTTTACCTTCCCTCCCCTGATACAGAGCTGCGCATGATGGACGCCAAGGGCAGAGACGTCTCCCAGGAAAGAGCCTATGCCCTGGGGAATATGCGGGGCAATGTAGTCGTATTTTTGTCCATTGACGCCCTGCTCTATAAAAGCAGACCCAAAAAGCAGTTTTTCGACGCATTCCTGCGCCTTTCTGCCGGCCAGATTATCCCCCCAAAGGAGCTGGCGGCGCGGCTGGCCCAGGCAGGGTATGAGCGCAGTGAGCTGACCGAGGCGCCGGGTCAGTTTTCCGGCAGGGGAGATATTTTAGACGTTTTTCCCCCCGGCATGGACGACCCCTTCCGCATCAGCTTTTTTGACGATGAAATCGAGAGTATCCGCGCCTTTGACGCGGATTCCCAGCGCTCTATCGGCGCGCCCTTGGAGCAGGTTTCCATCGGCCCGGCCGACGATATGCTCCTGACCCCTGAGGACAGGGCCGTTCTGGCCCGATACCTGCGCGCTCACGGTCAAGGCGGGGAGCGCTATGCAGACGAAGTAGAGGAGACGGGCACCTTCCCCAATATCTCTGCCTTTGCCGGCGTGTTTGACCAATATGCCACCGCTGCCGACTATGCAGAGCATCCTATCATTGTCTTTCAGGATAAACGGGCCATCCAGCGGGATCACGAGCGAATGGAGAAGGAGCGGCAGGCCTTTCTGGCGGATGTGATGGAAAACGAGGGCGCCTTCGGCTGCGAATGTCTCTGCCGGGAGGAACTCTCCGCCTTTTTAGAGCGGCATTCCATCTGGGAAATCCCCCTGCTGGACCCTGCCTTTTCCAACAAGGCCGATTTAGGGCTGCGCACGGCGGCCGGCTTTGGCGGGGATATGGAGCTCCTCTGCTCCAGCCTGAAGCTGCGCATTCAGGCTGGGTGGCGCGTCTATCTCTTTGTGGGCAGCAAGGCCAGGCATCTCTCCTCCGCTCTGCTGGAGCAGGGGCTGGAGGCGCCCGTCACTCAGGGCGCCCCCTTGAGCGGCCCCGGCGCGGCCTCCGTCAACGCCCGCATCTCCCTTGGATTTGAGGATGGGGTGGGCAAAAACCTGTTTCTCAGCGAGGGGGACGTGTTCGGTGTGGCTCGCAGGCGCAAGGCGCCCCGGAAAAAGCCGCGGAAAAAGGACGAGGAGTTCCTGGCAGACCTGAAGGTGGGGGACATCGTGGTTCATGAGGTTCACGGCAAGGGCCGCTTCCTTGGGCTACAGACCAGGGAAATTTTAGGCGTCTCTCAGGATTATCTGGAGCTGGAATACAGAAACGGAGACAAGCTTTTCGTCCCCACCGCCCAAATTGACCGCATCGACAAGTACATCGGCCCCAGCGATGGGGAAGTGCGCCTCTCTAAAATGGGGGGACGAGAGTGGGAGAACGCCAAGGCAAAGGCAAGCGCCTCCGTCAAAAAGCTGGCGGAGGACCTGGTCTCTATCTACGCGGAGCGGGAAAACTCCCAGGGCTATCAGTTCTCGCCGGATACCGTCTGGCAGGCTCAATTTGAGGATAACTTCGACTATGAGGAGACCGAGGGCCAGCTTCGCTCCATTGACGAAATCAAGCGGGATATGCAGAGCGCCCGCATCATGGACCGGCTCCTGCTGGGGGACGTGGGCTACGGCAAAACAGAGGTCGCCATGCGGGCCTGCTTCAAGGCCGTTATGGATTCCAAGCAGGTTGCTGTGCTGGTGCCCACTACGCTCCTGGCCCGGCAGCACTACGAAACCTTTAAAGAGCGGTTTACCGGATTCCCCGTCAACATTGGCCTGCTTTCCCGGTTTTCCAAAAATCCAAAGAAGGTCATGCAGGCCGCCCGGGACGGCAGCCTGGATATTCTCATCGGCACCCATAAGCTCCTCTCCAAGGAGCTGGCCTTTAGGGATTTAGGCCTCCTGGTTATCGATGAGGAGCAGCGGTTTGGCGTCTCCCATAAGGAGCGGATTAAGGACATGAAGCGGACGGTTGACGTGTTGACCCTCACCGCCACGCCCATTCCCCGTACCCTGGAGATGGCCATGACGGGCATCCGCAGCATGAGCACCATCGATACTCCCCCTCCCGACCGGAAGGAGGTGCAGGCCTATGTGGCGGAATTTAGCTGGGGCCTGGTGCGGGATGCCATCACCAAGGAGCTGAAGCGGGGCGGCCAGGCCTATTTCGTCTGCCGCAGAATCGGCGAAATGGATGAGCTGCTTCGAAGGCTGCAGCATGAGCTTCCAGAGGCGCGCATCGCCGTGGCCCACGGCCAGATGAACGAGGCGGATTTTGACGATATTATCACTGCCTTTTATGAAAAGCAGTATGACGTGCTTCTCTGCACCACCATTATCGAATCCGGCATCGATATTCCCTCGGTGAATACGGTGATTGTATACGAGGCAGACCAGTTCGGCCTTTCTCAGCTCTATCAGCTGAAGGGGCGGGTGGGCCGGTCTGCCGCCAGGGCCTACGCCTATTTCACCTATCTGGGCGACAACTTAAGCGAAATCGCCGCCAAGCGTCTGGCCGCCATTAAAGAGTTTACCCGCTTCGGCAGCGGCATGAAAATCGCCATGCGGGATTTGGAAATCCGCGGCGCCGGCAACATCCTCGGGCCGGAGCAGAGCGGCCATATGGCGCAAATCGGCTATGGCCTCTATTGCAAGCTGGTGCGCGAGCATGTCAGCAGCGTCATGGGCGCCCCGGTTCGCTCCAAAATTGATTCCTCCATTGAGCTGGGCATCAGCGCCTTCATCCCAGGCAGCTACATTCCCGATGAGGCCCTAAAGATAGATATGTACCGCCGGATTTCCGGCATTCAAAACAGCCGCGAGGCCAAGGACGTGCTGGGCGAGCTGACCGACCGATTTGGCAAGCCGCCTAAGGAGGTGGAGAATCTGCTCTCTATCGCCGTTATTCGGGCCGCCGCAGAGCGGGCGCGGATTGCCAGCGTCATCAAAAAGCCCATGTTTGCGGAGCTGAAATTCCATCCGGGCGCCACTATGGACCCGGCGCGGCTGGCCAAAATTCTTAAGGCCTATAGAGACGTGGCTACGCTGCGCCCCTCTGAGCCTCCTGCCATTGTGGTAAAGCCGGTGCGCGGGCGATTTTATCAGGACTTACTCTCCCTAATGGATCGAATCAGCCATATTGTGGAGATATAGCGGCGTCATAAATAGCAGAGGGCAGGAAATTCTTCCTGCCCTCTGCTGTTCTTATTTCTCTTCCCTTGCGCCCGCCCGTATGCGCAGGATATGCATCCCCTGCTCATAGCGGTATTCCAGCGTATCCGGCAAATCCTTGGCCAAAAAAACCGTCAGCTGCCGCTCCTGCCGGCGCTTTTGCAGCATCTGCGCCAAATTCACATGCGCGAGCTCCAGCAAATCGCAAAGCTGGCCGTCGTTTAAGCACGCCAGCGTCACAGTGCCGTCCTCCATCTGGCAACACACCCGCGCATCCTTCCACCCGGCAGCGGAAGCATATGCTGCGATTTTAGAAAAAATCTCCTCTGCCGCCAGCTCCACCTGCGTTCGCGTCTCGCTATCAATCCCGCTTTCCTCCAGCCGCTCTGCCAGAAAGCACTGGATGACGTCCAGCTCCTCTGCCCGCGCCGCTACCTCTATCCCGGGCATTCCGCCGCCTCCTTTTACTGCTGGCCGCCGTCCCCGGCCAGCTGCATGCCGATTGCCGTCCAGGCCTGCTCCAGCTCTTCCCTATCCATATCCACCAGGGGCGCTGCCTCCTCCAGGCTTTTATTCTCGTAAAACCGATAGTAGGCCAGCTTGCGCTGCTCTTCCGTCAGGGCAGCCAGCGCCTGAAACAACTCCAGCCGCTTGGTGGAGATAATCGTCTCCGCCTCCTGCTCTGGCGTAGCCATGCCGCCAGCTGACTCCCGCTCCTCCAGAGCCTCCTCCGCCATCTGAAAGAGCCATGCCTCCAGCTGCGCCTTCGTATCTTCAGGCGGCCCTCCCGCAGCAACTGCCCGGGAAAAGACGCCCTCTACGATCCCTTCCGCAGCCCGGTGGTCCAGCAGCCGGTAAAATACGTAATTGTAAATCCTGTCATAATAGGCCTCAAACATCCCCTCCAGGGTAAAAAGGCTCGATTGAAATGCCATTCCCGTCTCCTCCTCTTCTATCAATAGCCCTGAATGCGGCGCTGCTTCCGCAGCTGGGCGCGCTTTTCGCCTGCCTCCCATTCCAGCCGCTGGGCCTCCGTCTGCATAATCAACCCGGGCACTTTGGCCGGGCGCTCGTTTTCATCCAGCGCCACCATGACGATATACGCCCGGTTTACCATGTTTCTGGTGCCGTCCCCATGCTCCACATAGGTATCCACCCGAACCTCCAGAGACGTATTCCCCACATAGGTGACACGCCCCGTCAACAGAACCAGCTCGTTGATTTTCGCCGCCGCCTTAAATACCAGATTATCTACGCAGACCGTAGTGACGTTCATGCCCGTATGGCGGCGGGCCACCACGCCTGCTACAATGTCAATCCACTCCATGAGCCTGCCGCCAAACAGCCTGTCGTAGCCGTTGATGTGCTCGGCCATGATAATTTGAATATGCTCCGTCTTTGATTGCTCTACCGTTTTATTCATCGTCTGCCCGTAAGGCGTTTTTCAATACGCAAAACGCCATCTCCTTGCTCCTCTCTGCGCTCTGTCTCCCCGCCATCATGCTGGCGATAGCCCCAAGAATGGCGCTGATGAAGGCCGTCTTTGCATATTCCCGGGAGGTTTCCCCCAGGCCCTCCTTTTCTGCGGCGTCTGCCAGGTCCTCCAAAACTCGCTCCCGCAGCGCCTGCAACGCCTCTACGCTGGCCGGGGCATATCGCTTCGCCCCCTCTGGCCACGCCTCGGCAGTCATGGCGGAAAGCACGGCCCTTCCTATTAGCATGCACTCTCTTGCATTATTATAAACGCAATCCACAGCCGTGTAAAACTTATCTCGCAAAGAATTTTGCGCCGCCACCTGTTCCTCCAGAGCCATGCCCTCCTGCAGCACCTTATATGCCATGGCCCTGGCCACCATCTCCTCCTTCGTGGCAAAGTATTCATACGCAGTCCCCTTGCCGATGCCCGCCTCTCCTGCAATTTGGGAAACTGTGATTTCATGAAGCCCCCGCCCCTGGCGGGCCAGACGGATAATCGCCTCATAAATCAGCTTTTCTTTCGGCGATATCATCATCCTCTTCCTCCTTTCGGGCAGCCTTCTTTCTTGTGAAGGCCTCGTAGAGGGACGGCACGATAAACAGGGTCAGCAGCGTCGCATAGGTCAAGCCGCCAATTGTGACGATGGCCATAGGCTGCAGCATTTCGGCTCCATTTCCAATGCCCAGCGCCATTGTTACCAGGGCCAGAATTGTGGTCAGGGCCGTCATCAAAATGGGCCGCAGGCGGGTCTTTCCCGTCTCAATCAGGGCCTCCCGTTTCTCCATTCCCTGCTCCCGCAGCTTATTGGCGTAGTCCACAAACACAATGCCGTTGTTGACCACCACGCCCGTCAACACCAGGAAGCCCAGGGCCGCCATCATGCTCAGCTCCATGCCGCAAAGCAAAAGGGCCAGCAAGCCGCCCGTAAAGGCCAGCGGAATCGTGAACAGCACGATAAATGGGTACAGCAGCGATTGGAACTGGGCCACCATAATCAGATAGATGAGCACGATAGCCACCGCAATCATAAACAGCATATCCTGCATGGAAGAGGCGATGGTTTCGCTTTCTCCCTCAATGGCAATGGTGTATCCCTCCGGCGCTATATACTGCTCCAGCTGCTCCTCCAGCTCTCTGGAGACCAGCGTGACGTTATTGCTTTCGTCTACATCCGCGGAGACAGTCAGCACCCTTTGCTGGTTATCTCTTTGAATCGAGGCCAGCCCCTCTGCATAGGTTATCTCTGCCACGTCCCTCAGCGGCACGGTCTTTGTCTCCCCGTCCTCCTCGTATTCCAGGGCCAGCTCTCTCAGCTGGTCGGCGGTCTCTATGCGCTCCCTGCTATCGGTCAGTGATACGCTGATGGCCCCCTCGTTTGTGTCAATTTGGGCAGCCGTCTCCCCTTCGGAAAGGGCTTGCTGCACTACCCCGTAAATCTGCGCCACCGTGAGCCCCTTGTCCAGCGCTGCCTCCTTATCCACCGTGATTCGAATTTCCTGGGCTGCCTCCTCCGTTCCGTCGGAAATATCCACTACGCCCTCCAGGTTCCCTAGGATGGCTGCCACGTCCTTGCCAATCTCCATCAGCTGGTCTGTATCGCTGCCCTTAATCTGCACCTGGATTCCGCTTCCCCCCAGGGCAGAAACGTCCATGTTAGAGCTCTGCACTGAGAGGGTGCAGCCCTCTACCGCCTCTGCTTTTTCCAGGATTTCCTGCCCCACCTGGCTGCTGGTTTTTTCCCTATTCTCGTCCAGCAGCACCAGCATGGTGGCCGTCGTGTCGTTGCCAGAGGTGGTCATCATCAGGCCGCCTATTGTCGCCCCCACTGTGTCAACCCCGTCGATTTCTCCAATCAGCTGGGCGGCCTGGTCTGCCGCCTCCTTTGTTTCAGCGGCTGTGCTGCCCTCCTCCATTTCCAGGGTGACGGTCATCTGGTCGCTGTCCATCTCGGGTATCATAATAATGCCCATGCCCAGCACCTGATAGATCGAGAAGACGAACAGCACCAACGCCACCGTCAGCGCCACCCATTTGTGAGAGAGAGTCCAGGCCAGCGCCCTTCCATAGCCTCGCTTTACGGCCTCAAAGGCCCTGCTCTTCTTTTCCTGGGTATTTTTCAGCAGGCTGGCCGACATGCTGGGCACCAGCGTCAGCGCCACCACCAGGCTGGCCAGCAGAGAGTAGGCAATGGTCAGCCCCATATCGGCAAAAATCTCCCGGGTGATGCCCTCTGTAAAGACGATGGGCAAAAAGACGCATACGGTGGTCAAAGTAGAGGCAAAAATCGCTCCGCCTACCTGCTTCGCCCCCTCTATGGCTGCCCGTTTTGGCGGCGTACCCAGGCTGCGCATTCGGTAAATATTTTCAATTACCACAATAGAATTATCTACCAGCATGCCCACGCCCAGGGCCAGCCCTGCCAGGGAGATAATATTCAGCGTCACGCCCGTGAAATACATCAGGGCAATGGCAAAGACCAGGCTGATTGGGATAGAGAAGGCGACCACAATCGTGGGCTTGACACTCTTTAGGAACACCAGCAAGACCAAAATCGCCAACAGGCCGCCGTAAATCAGGTTTTCCAGCACAGAGCCGATAATCATGTCAATATAGACGCCCTGATTCATCAGCACGGTGATATGCAAACCAAGATATTCCTGTGTCAGCTGCGCTATTTCCTCGTTAATGCTATGGCATACGTCGGCCGTGGAGTATTCCGTCTGCTTCTGAAAGCTGAGCATGACGCCGTCGTTGCCGTTAATTTTCGTATACAGCTCGTCGCTATTGTCTATCTCATAGATTTCCGCAACGTCCCCCAGGGTCACCTGGTCGATATATTCCATATCTAAATCCAAGAGAGGCAGGCTTTGCAGCTCTTCTACGCTCTGAATCTCATCCCCTAGCTTTACGAGGTAGTTGCCCTCCCCTTCGCTGACGTATCCCGCCGGCATGGAGAGGTTCTGCGCCGTAATCATGCTTTGAATGAGCTCTGCCGTAATGACGCCGTCCAGATTTGCCTCCTCATAGGCCTGGTCTCTGGCCTCCTCAAAGCTGGCCGTTTGGGTATCCAGCTGGTCCTGGGCCGCGTTGAACTGCGTCTCCAGCTGCTGCCTTGCCGTATGAATCTGGGCCTGCCCCGCGGTCAGCTGGTCTTGCGCGGTGGTCAGCTGGCTTTTTTGCCCCGTCAGCTCCTCCAGGCTCTGGTTCATCTGCTCCAGCTGCCCCTCCAGCTGGCTCACCTGCTCCTCCAGCGCCGCTTTTGCCGGGGCCAGCTCTGCCAGGCTGCTGTTGATGGCGTCCAGCGCCGCCTGCTGCTCTGGCGTTATGCTGTTTCCCAGGGTTTCCAAAATGAGCTTTTGCTCCTCCAGCCCGGCCTCCTGCTCTGCCAGCTGGGCCAGCTCTCCCTCTGCTGTGGCAAGCCCCTGCTCCAGCTGCTGTATCCCGGCGTTTAGCTCCGTCTCCGCCGTCTCTATCTCGGCCAGACCGTTGGAAATCTCCTCTGCTGAGTCCTCCAGCTCCCGTTCCTGGGCGTCAATCTGGCTTTCCGCCTTCTGCCGCTGCTCATCCAATTCCCCCTGGGCGGTTTCCAGCCCCTCCTGGGCCTCCGCCAGCTCCCCATCAATGGATTGGAGCACCTTCTGGTTAATCTCGTCTATTTTTTCCTGCTCAATCTCTACGCGGATGCTCTTTTCCAGCAAGCCCGAGCCGCTGACAGAGGCCACCCCCTCCAGCCGCTCAAAGGCAGGCGTCAGCTCATCCTCCACCAGTTGGGATACTCCGTCTAAGTCCTGCCCGTCCTGGTCTATTGCAATCATCATAATGGGCATCATAGATGGATTCAGCTTCATCATGATGGGCGTCCCTGCCCCGTCCGGCAGGTAGCTCTCTATGAGGCGCATGCTTTCGTTCATTTCAATAATGGTGGAATCCATATTGGTGCTTTCCACAAATTCCAAAATCACCATAGAGGAATTTTCCGAAGAAACCGAGGTAATATTCTGCAAATTCCCCGTGGAGGCCAGCGCCTGCTCAATGGGCCGCGTCACCTGCTGCTCCACCTCCTCCGGACTCGCTCCCTGATACGTGGTCATCACCACCACATAGGGCAGGTTCATAGAGGGGAACAGGTCCGTGCTCATATTGAGAAACGAAATCGCCCCTAGCAGAATCACTGCTATTACTGCCACCACAACCGTCATGGGTTTCCTTACGCTGAATTTTGACATGCCTTCTGGTCCTCACCCTCCGACCGACTAGTCGGTCATTTTTTCAATAACAGTATACAGTCCCCCCGTCCTCTCTAGCAACCCTGCCCGCTATTATTCACGATTTATTCATAATCCACATTGTTCCTCCTATTCGTCTAGCGGCAATTTAGCAGCACGTAAAAAAGAGCCCGGCGCCTGCCAGGGCTCTTTTCCCGTATTGTCAGCCTGCGTACATCATGCCTTCCAGCAACTCATCCTCTGGCACACCCCCAATTAGAATGGACCAGGGCGACGTCTGGCGCGAAATAGAAAGCTTTAAATATCTCCCATCCTGCGTCTCAAGATAGGCCACTGTCTCTCCATCTGTCGCCGAAAGCCGCATCGCCGTTCCCTTCGAGACGGTAATTTTCTGCGCCATGCCGTCCTGAATTTCCTCGCAGGCAAAGTCCTTCCTTGCCTTTAAGGGGTAGGCCTCCTCGCCCTGCGCCGCGTCTTGGGTGTGAATTTGCCAAAATGCGCCTTCTATAGGCTCCATTTGAAAGGCCTCCGTCAACTGATAGGGCATTACGGCCGCCCATGTGCCCAAAATATCTACAAAATTCTCTATTACAATCCTTCCGTTTTCCAAACCCTTCAAGGTGCCAGATGCGCTGGTTTTTAGAATTTGCTGCCCGTCAAACCGGAAGCAAAACGTCTCATAATCCGAGGATGCGTAATCTACCGTGACAAAGACCTCCTGGTATGTGTCAGCCGTGTTCACATCTCCCCAAGCCGTCTGCCAGATTTCCGCCCCGCTCAACGCTTCCTCCGGTTCAATCTGGCGCGTGTACTCCTTGCCATCCTGGTCTGTAATTTTTATCAAGTGGTAGTCGTCCTCTGTTGCGCCACTTTCCAGGGAAATAGTTTCCTCCTTCCCGTCCCCATTCAAGTTGGCTGTAAATGGCTCCGGCGCTCCCTCCCATACCGTAGCCTCTCCGGAGGTCAGCTGCTGGGGGCTGCTGGAAGCCTGGGCGCCCTGGCTGGCCTGAGGCGTCTGCGCCTGGGCGCTTTCCTCTGACTTTGGCGTAGCCTGGGCTGGCGTGCTTTGTGCGGGAGGAAGGGATATCACGACCGGCGTCGTCGTCTCCGGTGCGCTGCAGGCCGCTGCCAGCAGCGCCACGCAACCGATGAGCAGAAATAATTTTTTCATAGGTAACCTCCTTTGCTCAAAAGCTTACCATCAGTATATCATTTTTTCCGATGCACAAAATAGAGTTTAGGATATTGTTACACAATGTTGAAAAGGCAAATTTTCAAAAGTTTTTCAACTATATATTGACACGCATATCGGCTTGTAGTACAATATCTAGTATCAAAGGAGGGATGAAGCAATGAACGTAACAGTTGAGAACGGAACCTTGAACAATTTTGAAATAGAGCAGTATGTCACCCATATTCGGAATAAGAATCCTGGAAGAACCATTAAGGCCGTCAATATCGATTTGGATGGGGACTTTGTCAATCTGACCTATACGTTAGAGCCGGTAAATTTTGAGCGCATCCGCAGAATTACAGGGTACCTGGTGGGTACACTGGACCGGTTTAACGATGCCAAGCGGGCAGAGGAGCGGGACCGCGTCAAGCATGGCCTCTCCGTCTAAAGCCGAATTGCCCTAGGGCCTCCCAAAAGGAGGCCTTTTTCTTTTTTACGAAATGGGGATGTCAATGGCCTCCCCCATCCAGTTGCCCGGATAGAGCAGGTCTACGCTGTTGATTCTCTCCATAACCGCCTCTGCATTTTCGCTGTCCACCGCCACCTGGGGCACGTAAAAATACCGCTGCGCCGAGGACAGGCTGGCCACATCTACCGCGCCCGCAGCAGCCAGGCAGGGAACTGCCAGGCCATAGGCGCCCTGAATCCGCTCGTAGGTGTATATGCTCTCCATATGTCCCTGCCGGATTTCCGCAAAGCTCTCCTCTGAGGGCTGGATTCCCATGACCTTCACATCGTCCCGCCCCAGCTCCTCCAGCGCATCCAAGGCGCCCAAGGCCAGCTGGTCGTCCGCGCACCAGATGCCCTCCAAGGGGCCCTCGTATTCCTCCAGCCAGCCCGTCACCAGCTCTCTGGCAGACTTCCTGTCGTAAGCGGCCTCTCTCCGCTCCACAATAATATCCAGCCGCCGCCCCAGCGCCCGGTTCAGGCCATACTGCCGCTCCGCGATGTCTCCTGAGGCGCCTGCCATATCTATAACGAAAATATAATTGCTCTGGCTTTCGTCCATATAAGAAAACAGGGTTTCCGCTGCATTGTAGCCAGCCTCCTGCTGGTCTACCCCCTGATAGACGGTATAGTAATTATAGTCCATGGGATAGAGCCTTTTGGCCGTTTCCCCCACAGAGCTCCAATACGTGCCTCCCTCCTCGGCCAACTCCGCAATGGCCTGCAAATTGGCCTGGGACACGGGCTCCACCAGAAAGACGCCTTTCTCTCCATAGGTTTCGATAAACTGGCGGACATCCTCCAACTGCTGCTCCTCCGAATCGCCCGCATAATAGACCTTCAGCTCCAAATTTTCCATGCTCTCTGCATAAGCCCGCGCTCCGGATTCATACAGGCTGCTGCTCTCGTCGCGCAAAAACACTCCAGCCGTCAGGGCAGGCATTTTCGTCGGCTCCATCGTCGAAAGGCCCTCCTCCGCGGAGGGAGATGCTCCCTCCGTCCCCGCCTCCAGGCTATCTTCGCCAGATGAGGACGCGATGAGCACCGTAATCAGGGCCAGCGCAATTAAGATTAGAATGGAAATCAGCTTCGCCTGTCTCATGCTAGTCCTGCGTTAGGGCCATCAGCGCCAGCAAATAGCTCTTCGTCCCAAAGCCTGCAATAGAGCCCGCGCAGACCGGCCCAATCACTGACCTATGGCGAAACTCGTCTCTCGCGTGGATATTGGAGAGATGCACCTCCACCACCGGCAGCTGAATCGCCTCGATGGCATCTCGGATGGCATAGCTATAGTGGGTGTATGCCCCGGCGTTTAAAATCACGCCGTCCTTTTGCGCATAGGCGCTGTGAAGCTTGTCAATCAAGGCCCCCTCGCTATTTGATTGAAAAAATTCTATTTCTACGCCGAGCTGCTCAGCCAGCGCTGCAATTTTCTTGTTGATCGTCTCCAGCGTCTCCACGCCGTATATCTCTTTTTTCCGGATGCCCAGCATATTCAGATTCGGCCCGTTGACGACTAAAATTTTCTTCACCATACATCTCTCCTGTTTTTGTGGTATAATAGGCGTAAATTCCCCAGGTCTCCTGCCGGGCAGGCTTGGGAATGCAAATTTATCGGCGGAGGTCAACATGAGCCAACGGAGCTATGCCGTCATCGGCGACCCTATTGAACACAGCCTTTCCCCAGTGATACACAATACCCTATACCGTATTTACGGCCTAGACTGCCACTATGGCAGGCTTAAAATTAGCATAGACCAATTGCCCGCCCTTTTCAAGACGGAAGCTGTAAATTTTGCCGGATTTAACGTGACCATGCCTCTTAAGCAGGCCGTGCTTCCCCTTCTTTCCAGCATTCATCCCGATGCTATCCTGGCCCAGAGCGTCAACACGATTCAGATGGACGGCCTGCGGGGCTACAGCACCGACGCTGACGGTTTAAAAAATGCCGTGCTACAGGCGGGGCATACTTATCGAGATAAATCTATCTTTATCTACGGTGCAGGAGGCGTCACCACTGCCCTGGCCCTCTCCTTTGCCAAGGAGGCCCGCCGTATTCGCATTTACAATCGCACCGCCGCCAAGGCAGAGGAGATTTGCAGCAAGGTTTCCGCCCATTATGCAGTTGATATCCAGTCCATCGACAGCAGCAATATAGAAGAAGCTCTATCTGATTGCGACTTGTTTTTCAACACAACGCCTCTGGGCATGGCCGGCGTTTCTGCCGATTTTCAAGACCTCTCCTTTCTCAAACGGCTGCCGCGGCACTGCCTGGTGACGGACCTCATCTACAACCCGGGGGAAACCCGTCTCCTGCGGGAAAGCCGCGCTCTGGGCCTGCCCGTGCTCAACGGGCTGCCTATGCTCATCCATCAGGGCTTTCTCTCCTTTTCCATCTGGTTTGGCATTCAGCCTACAGCCCAGGACTATGCGACAGTGCTTCGCCAAATGCCGCCAGAATTTGTTCTATAGCTTGGCTGAAGGGGCCTTTATTTTCCAAAATTACATCTGCGCTGCCTTCATAAAGAGGCAGCCTTTTTTCATAGACGCCGTCTAAGCTGTCCAGCTTTCCCTGCAGGACCGGCCTTCCCGCAGCAGATTTGAGCGAATGTTTAATTTCCGCCAGGGGGCGCTTCAGAAACACAATTCGTCCGCTTTCCTTCATCAGGCGGACGTTTTCCTCCACGGTGACAATGCCTCCCCCCGTGGCCACAATAGCGCCGCTGGCCTCTGCGGCAATGCGCCGGAGGCACGCCGTCTCGATTCTGCGAAAGCCGCTTTCCCCCTCCTCCTCAAAAATCCGAGGGATGGATTTCTCCTGGCTCTGCTCAATATATTCATCAACGTCTATGAATTCTCTCCCCAGACGCCAGGCCAGCTCCTTTCCTATGGTGGATTTTCCGCAGCCCATGATGCCCGTCAAGTAAACATTATTCATATCGACCCTTTTCTATATCTCCCCAGCAGCTCCAGCTCCACGCAGTGCTCTCTCGCCCGCTCCATTGTGACGCCAAGCTCGTTTATGTCGCCCTCCAAATCAGCGTAAAACCGGTATTCCCAGTTTTTCGCGTGCATGGGGCGGCTTTCGATTTTCGTCAGGTTATAGCCCTGGTCTGCAAAAATGTCCAGCACGCTTACCAAAGACCCTGCAATATGCTTGACGACAAAGGCCAGGCTTGCCTTGTCCGCCCCCTCCGGCCGTTCCTCTCGGGAGATGACGAAAAACCTGGTGTAGTTGTTCCTGCTGTTGGAAATGTTATCCTTCAGCACCTTCAGGCCGTAAATCTCCCCTGCATATCGGCTGGCAATGGCCGCCTTTGCCGGGTCGCCCATATCCCTGATGTGCTTGGCGCTCACCGCTGTGTTGTGGTAGGGAATCCGCAGCCAGTCCTTATGCTCCGATAGAAATGCATCACACTGCAAAAAGCCCTGCTCATGAGAGTATACCTCCCGGACGTCCTCTATCGCGCCCAGCCCCAGCAGGACATGCTCCGCATGCACCAGCACCCCCCCCGCCACAAACAGGCCATAGGAACCCAGCAGGTCGTAATTCCTGGTCACGCTGCCTGTTGCCGAATTTTCTACGGGGACGACCCCATAGTCCACATCTTTTTTGGAGACAGCTAAAAAGACGCTTTCGAAATCCTCCTTTGCCGCCGTTTCGCAGCCGGGGAAAAATTGACGGGCTGCCTGCTGGGAATAGGCGCCCTCTGTTCCCTGGTAGGCCACAAGGCATTTTTCCTGGCTGGCCGGCGCCTTCATCACCGTCTTTTGGATATCCTTGGAATAATCCATAATGCCGACGAAAAACTGCTCCAAATATCCGGCCAGCGCCTTATCGGTCAGCTGGCTCACCCTGTTTTGCAGCAGGGCCTGCTCTCTCTCCCCGTCGTATACGGGCAAATTTCTGGCCTTTTTATACGCTCCTACCTCTGCCGCCACAGCCATCCGCTGCTCAAACAGCGCAATCAGCTGTCGGTCTATTTTATCAATCTCCTGCCTCAGTTCCCCAATTTCTCTCATTGCTTCACCTGTCCTATCATCAAATCCGCCAAGCCAATTGCCACCACTGCTTCCACAGCCGCCAGCCCGCGAACCGCAATGCAGCTATCGTGGCGGCCCTGAATCACCAGCCTCGTCTCCTGCCCCTCCTTTAGATTTACGGTGCGCTGCTCTTTGGCGATAGACGCCGTGGGCTTAAAGCCTACCCGCAGCACCAGCGGCATGCCATTGGAGATTCCCCCCAGGACTCCGCCGCTGTTGTTGGATAAAAAAGCCACCTGCCCATCCCGCATGGTCATCTGGTCGTTTGCCTGGGAGCCGCGCAGCGCAGTAATGTCCCTTCCCGCGCCAAACTCCAGGCTTTTTACGGCGGGAATGCCGAAGATCCCCTTGGCCAGCGCCGGCTCAATGCCGTCAAACATCGGCTCCCCAATACCCACAGGAAGCCCCACAGCAGCACATTCAATGACGCCCCCTACAGAGTCGCAATCCATGCGGGCCCGCTCAATTTCCTCCTCCATGCGCTTTCCCTGCATCTCGTTTAATACGGGGAATTGCATATTATATAAACATTTCAATTTATCAATATTTATGTTCATCAAATCAAATGCATCATCCTCTATTCCCCCAATGGAGAGAATGTGCGAGCCCACCGTTACGCCCCTGGTCTCCAGATACTGCCGCGCCACTGCTCCTGCGAAAACCAGCGGCGCCGTCAGCCTGCCGGAAAAATGGCCTCCGCCCCGCATATCCGCAAAGCCGCCGTATTTCACCGCTGCCGTGTAGTCTGCATGGGATGGCCGGGGCCGCGTATCAAAGTCGTAGTCCCTTGACCGTTGATTGTTGTTTTCGATGACAGCGCAAATCGGGCTTCCCGTGGTTCTGCCCTGATAAATCCCGCTCAGGACTCTGGGAACATCCGATTCCCGCCTGGCCGTAGACCCGGCCACCGCCCGAGGCATGCGCCGCTTCATATCGGCCAGCACCTTCTCTCCCTCTATGGGGATGCCCGCCGGGACGCCGTCTATTACGACGCCGATTCCCTTCCCATGGGATTCCCCAAAGATGCTGATTTGAAACGTTTTTCCATATGTGCTGCTCATTGAGCACTTCCTCCTAACGCTCTAAATTCTTCCCAAAACTGTGGCGCCGATTTTTTGACGCACTCCGCTCCTTCTAGCTCCAGCGCGCCTGTGGCAAACCCCGCCGCCACCGCCAGAGACATGGCAATGCGGTGGTCATTATGGCTGCTTACTGCCGCGCCGCGAAGCGGCCTCCCGCCTTGAATCATCAGCCCGTCCTTCGTCTCCTGAATGCGGGCTCCCAGCCGCCCCAGCTCCTCCGCCATGGCGGCAAGGCGGTCGCTCTCCTTGATGCGCAGCCGGCCTGCGTTTACGATTCTCGTCTCTCCCTTTGCATAGGCTCCCGCCACCGCCAAAACCGGCACCAAATCTGGAATCTGGGAGCCGTCAATGACACAGCCGGACAGCTGTCCCCCCTTCACGCTGACCCTGTTACCCTGTATCTCCACCGTGGCACCCATCTGCTCCAAAATGGAAAAGACGGCTTTATCTCCATGGGGGGAGTCCATATCCAGCCCCGTAATGGTGACGCCCTCGCCTATGGCCCCGGCTACGGCAAAAAATGCTGCGTGGGAAAAATCCCCCTCTACCTCGTAATCTGCCGGTTGATAGCATTGATTTCCTTCTATATATAGAGTGCCATCCTCCCAGCGGCTCGTCACGCCAAAGCGTTCCTGGCTTCTTCGCGTCAACTCCACATAACCTGCCGACTCCAGCGCCGTAGTCAGAATAATTTTGCTATCCCCCTCCAGCAGAGGAAGGGCAAACAGCAGGCCGGAGATAAACTGGCTGGAAACATCCCCCCGAATGGGATATTCCCCGGCCTGTATGGTTCCCGTAAAGCGGTCGTTCCCCTGCCAGGTCAGTCCCCTCTGGGCCAGCAGAGATTTCAGTGGTTCCAAAGGCCGCTCCATCAGCCGCCCTTTTCCGCTGAGGCGAACTCTTTCCGCCAGGCAGGCTGCCAGGGGAATCAGAAAACGCAGCGTGGAGCCAGATTCCCCGCAATCCAGCAGGACGGCCTCCCGGCGCTGTTTGCCCTTTCCCCGGATGGTTAGGCTGGCCTCCCCTCGCGTTACCTCCGCCAGCCCCAGCGCCTCTACGCAGCGAATCGTCGCCAGAATATCCTCCGAAAAGGCTATGTTTTCAATCCGGCTGGTTCCCTCCGCCAATGCCCCGCAGATTACCGCCCGATGGGCCATGCTTTTTGAGGGCTGCGCCTGAATCGTTCCCCGCATTCCCCCGCTTATGTTCAACTTCATATCGATTTTCCTTTATATTTGCAATAATCTATTGTATAGCTCCTGCGCCGTCATTTTCACAGGCCGCGCCTTTCCCAGCCTCTCCAGCAAAATTACGTTAATTTCCCCGCCGGCAGATTTCTTGTCCTTTGTCATGGCCTGCAAAACCGCCTGAGAGCGATGCGCCTCGTAATCTCTGGGAAGCTTCCAACGGTCCAGCATTCCGGCAATGGCCTCATAGGTGCCCGGCTGGGTCACCCCCATGGCTTCTCCGATTTTTGCCACCGCCGCCATGCCGATGGCCACGCCCTCTCCGTGCAGCAGGCTGTAGTGCGTCTCCGTCTCAATGCCGTGGCCGATGGTGTGGCCAAAATTCAGCTCCATGCGGCGCCCCTTGTCGTAAGGGTCGTCATGGACGTATTCCGCCTTGATTTCGCAGGAGCGGCAAACCAGCTCCGAAAAGTCCCCCGCGTAAATCTTTTCCTCCATCGCCGCGTCGGCAATGCCCGCATATTTGATGACCTCTGCCATGCCGGCGCTCACCTGTCTCTGCGGCAGGGTTTTCAGGGTTGCCGTATCGGCCAGCACCAGCTTGGGCTGGTAAAATGCGCCGATGATGTTCTTCGCCTGGGGCATATTGACCGCCACCTTGCCGCCTACGGAGCTGTCTACCTGGGCCAGCAGCGTTGTCGGCACCTGGATAAAGTCCACCCCCCGCATGTACGTCGCTGCGGCAAAGCCTGCAATATCTCCAATTACGCCGCCGCCCAAGGCCACCAGCAGTCCGTCTCTCCCAATGCCGCCGTCTATTAGCCCTTCGTAAATCTGAATCAGGCACTCATGGCATTTGGATTCCTCCCCTGCCGGCAAAATTACGCTGCAGGTCTCCACGCCCTCTGCCTCCAGCGAGGCCTTGACCAGATCCAGATAGAGCTCGGCCACGGCGTCGTCTGTTATCACGGCGGCCTTTCCATATCCCATGTGGCGGGCATACAGGCCCACATCTTTCAACAGGTTTTCGCCTATGAGGATGGAATAGCTGCCGTTTTCCGCATTTACCTTTACTTCCCGCATGGCTCCCTCCTTACAGGGTCTTGCCCACCAGCTCTGTCATGCTGCGCACCTTGACCATCAAATCTGCAAACTGCTCCGGCGTCAGAGATTGGGGCCCGTCGCTCAGAGCATGGCGCGGGTCATTATGCACCTCAATCATCAGGCCGTCTGCCCCGGCTGCAATGGCCGCCAGCGCCATGGGCTCTACCATATCGGCCCTGCCCGTGCCGTGAGAGGGGTCCACGATGACCGGCAGATGGGAAAGCTTTTTCACCGCTACTACGGCGCTCAAATCCAGCGTATTCCTGGTATAGGTCTCAAAGGTGCGAATGCCCCGCTCGCAGAGGATGACGTTCTCGTTCCCTCGGGACATGATGTATTCTGCGGACATCAGCCATTCCTCAATGGTGGAGGAGAGGCCCCTTTTCAGCAGGATAGGCTTTTTCGTCTTCCCCACCTCTTTCAGCAGCTCAAAATTCTGCATATTCCGCGCGCCAATCTGAATGATGTCCACGCACATTTCGAACATCTCCACATGCTTGGAGGAGGTAATTTCCGATACGATGGGCATCCCCGTCTCCATGCGGACCTTGTTGAGCATCTCTATGCCCTTTTTCTCCAGCCCCTGGAAGGCGTAGGGCGATGTCCTCGGCTTATAGGCGCCGCCCCGCATAATTTGCGCCCCGGATTTTTGGATGGATTGGGCGATTTCCGCCATCTGCTCGTCGCTTTCTACGGAGCAGGGGCCCGCCATGACCGTAAAGGTGCCGCCGCCAATGGTGACGTGCCCCACCCTGATTTGCGTGTCCTCAGGATGGAACTTCCGGTTGCTCTTTTTGAAAGGCTCCTGCACCCGCAT
>DBGCIZ010000035.1:0-6956 GCA_048355355.1 Christensenellaceae bacterium
ATCCTACCCTGATTTGGACGGCGTATTCATCGCAGGCTCCATGGGCCTCAACATTCTGGACGGCGTCATGAGCGCGCTGGAGCAGTACGACCCGGACGGCAACGTGAAAATCAGCCTCATCGACTTCCTGCCCGGTCTGGACGCGTGCTTTGAGGCGGATAGAGTCATCTCTGCCCAGGGCGGCATCTACGTGCCCGTGCAGCTGGCGGCCTCGGCCCTCTGCATCAACGCCATCACCAACGGCGAGAGAATGGGCGGCCAGGCATGGGATGTGCCCGTGACCTTCGGCTCCCTCAGCACGGCAGAGGAATTTGAGCAGTACAGCAAGTTTGTGGAGGGAGATTTGCCTCTCTACACCTTCGACGAGCTGAAGGACAGCCTCTACACCTACTACAACCCGGATTTGACGGGAGAGGACATCATTGCCTGGGCAGAGGCCTACGATTTGGCTACAATTTACGAAATGCACGCTGATTTGGAGCCTCCGGTCTCCGGACCGAATGCGGACTACGTGGGCTATAGCTCCGTATCCCAATAAGGGCGACAACAGAAAACCAATGTCTATGGCCGAGGGCGCTGGAAGCGGCGGCGCCCGAGGCCCATCAAGGGGTAAGTACGGATGAACAGAAAGATAAGAAACCTATTGATTCTGCTGGCAGTGCCGGTGGCCCTGTTTATCATCTTTGCGCTGGCCATTCCAAACTACAATCTGGATACCCTCAGGATTGTGGTCACGCAGGCGGTGATTCCCACGGTAATCGGATACGCCATGTGCTTTTTAAACGCGGCGGGCATGTTTGACCTGTCCTGCGGCGCGGCCATTATCATCTCCGCCATGATTGGCGGAACCCTGGGCAATCTGCTGGGCCTGCCCGGGCTGATTCTGGGCTGCCTGTGCGCCAGCCTCCTGCTGGGGGTCGTCAATGGCGCGGTATACTCGGCGCTGAGGATTCCCTGCCTGATTGTGTCCCTGGGGCTGCTGCTGATTTACGAGATTCTGGCCCAGAAAATCGGGCTGGGCGTGTCCGTGCAGATTCAGTCCTCCATTTCCTTCATCGGGAAATTCCCCTATAACCTGATTGTGCTGGCGGTGAGCGCGGCCCTGTTCTTCCTGGTTTACAACAGGACGAGAGTCGCCTGCCACATCCGCGCCGTAGGCAGCGAGGAGCTGCTGGCGGGAACCATGGGGGTTAAGGCGAGCCGGACCAAGTTTATGGCCTTTGTCCTCGGGGGGATTTTCCTCGGCATCGCCTCCATCTTGCAGATTACCTATGCGGATAGCGTCACGGCAGTGTCCTCCCTCTCCAGCATTTCCATGGTGTTTCAGCCCCTGATGGGCGTGCTGACCGCCTTTGCTATCAAGGAGTGGTGCGAGCTGACGCTGGGCGTGTTGGTCAGCCAGGTGACCATCTCCATGGTGTTCAACGCGCTGATAGCCTGCGGGCTGCCCAGCACCATGCAGGATGTTGTTTTGGGAATCATGCTGATTATCGTCATGGGCTTTGCCCTGAACAACGAGAGAATCAAGGGGTTCCTTGCCCAGCGCAGAAGGCGCAGGGCAGCGCCGACGGCGTAGAAAAATTTCGAGCGAACGGAGGAGACTATGGGTTTTCAATATTCGGATAAATACAGAAAATACAGCTGCGACATGCACGTCAACGACTGGGACGAGAGCTTTCTCTCCCAATTTGACCCGGAGGCTCTGGCGGACTGCATCATCGCCTCCAACTCAAACGCAGCCATGATGTATGTGCAGTCCCACTATGGCTATTCCTACTGGCCCACAAAGACGGGGGAAATTCACCCGGGGCTCAGGGGGAAGGAGGACGCCTTTAAGCGCCTCTTTGACCGGCTGCATCAAGGCGGGGTGGATTTGATTATCTACTTCAGCATGATTTACAACAACTGGGCCTATAACCATCACCCGGATTGGAGAATCGTGGACGTGAATGGCAACTATTCCAGAGACAAGGGCAGAAGGTTTGGGCTCTGCTGCCCCAACAATCAGGACTATATTCGGTTCTGCAGGGAGCAGATTCTCGACTTTTCCGCCTATATCGGGCCATACGAGGCATTTTTTGCAGACATGGCCTTTTGGCCCACAGTGTGCTACTGCGAAAGCTGCCGGAAGCGGTGGGCAGAGGAGGTGGGCGGAGAGATGCCCACAGTGGTGGACTGGAAGGACCCTCGCTGGCTCAAGTTTCAGGAGAAGCGGTGCCAGTGGCTGGGAGAGTTCCAGCAGGCCGTCTACGACGCCGTGAAAGAGGCGAACCCGGCCTGCTCTGTGGAGCAGCAGAACTCGGTGATGCTCTCGCCCTGGATTAACGGGGTGAACGAAAACGCCACCCTGGCCAGCGACGCGGTCAGCGGCGACCTTTACGGCGGGTTTACGCAGCAGACCTTCGCCTGCAAGATGTATTACAACATGACGCCAAACCTGCCCTTTAACTACACAACCTCCCGCTGCGAGCCCTCTCTCGACGAGCACACCACCAGCAAGCCCATCAACATCATGAAGCTGCACGCCATGCTCTCCTGCATGAACCACGGCAGCAACATCTTCGTAGACGCAATCGACCCGGTGGGCACCTTTGACAGGCGGGTATACGACGACATTAAGGAGGTCTACGACGAGCTTCAGACCTTTGAGCCCTATTTCTCCCTGGGGACGCCGGCGGTGGACGTAGGCATCTACTTTAATCTGGATGGCAAGTTCGACTGCGAGGCGGCGCCCATGGACATCTCGGAGGGAGGGAAGGTCAGCCGGGCCATGCCCCATCTGGATTCCTCTCTCAATGTGAGCGAGACGCTTCAGCAGGCCCACATTCCCTATGGGGTGTACACCAGCTCCCGGCCGGACCAGTGGAGCAAGGCGAAAATGCTGATTCTGAGCGACGCGCCCAACGTAAGCCAGGCCAATCTGGAGAGCCTGCGGGAGTATGTCCGGGCGGGTGGAACCGTCTACCTGAGCGGGCACAGCGCCCTGCCCCTGGTAGAGGAGGTATTCGGCGGACGCATTGCCGGCAGGACGGACGAGACCATCGTCTACATGGCGCCCACGGAAGCGGGGAAGGAGCTTTTGGAGGATTTCACCCCAAAATATCCCATGACGGTATACGACAGCGCCTTCCTGCTGGAGGGAGCGGAGCGGGGGAACGTATTGGCTACGCTGACCCTGCCCTATAGCCTGCAGGCCAGCACCTTCCTCATCTGCGCCGACTTGGAGCTGCAGAAGGAGGCGGATTTAAGCGACCCCAGAAACGAGAGCGTCTCCATGCACTCCGACCCGCCGGGCGTGGCCACGGAATATCCGGCCCTGATAGAGGCGGATTACGGAAAGGGCAAGGTGGTCTGGGCCTGCACGCCCTTTGAGGACACGACCCTTTCGCAGCAGAGAAAGACCTTCGAGGCCCTCATAGACCGGTACGTGCCCGAGAGGCGGTTTTATTCCGACGCGCCCTATGTGGTGGAATGCCAGCTTTGGGAGGACCGGGAGCGCCAGGAGGCCTGCCTGAACGTCATCAACCTGCAATACCACCATCAGGTTCTGCCCGTGTTCGATTTCAGCGTAGAGATTCCCATGGAGCAGAGGCCGGAATCCATCACGCGGGTATCTGACGGGGCGCCTGTGGATTTCGAATACGCAGACGGCAGGGCGGTTATCAAAATCGGCCGTCTGGAGCTATACGAAATGTACGCAATCAAGTGAAAGGAACCCCGGCGGCAGAAGAAGCAACGCCCGCGCTAGAGCTTCAACACGGCGCGGGCGTATCGCTGCCGGCGGAAGAGGGAATATTATGGCAAAGTACATTATGGCATTAGACGCCGGCACCACCAGCAACCGCTGCATTCTCTTTGACGAAAAGGGGAACATGGTCAGCAGCGTCAGAAGAGAGTTGACTCAGCTTTTCCCCAGGCCGGGCTGGGTGGAGCATAGCGCGCAGGAGATATGGTCTGCCATGCTGGGCGTGGCTCACGAGGCCATGCAGCTGGCTCGGGCCGCAGCGGAGGACATTGCGGCAATCGGCCTGGCTAATCAGCGGGAGACCACCATCGTTTGGGACAGGGCCACAGGGGAACCCGTCTATAACGCCATTGTATGGCAGTGCAGAAGGACAGCGCCCTATTGCGACGAGCTGAAGGCCCGGGGACTGGTGGAGGCCTTTCGGGAAAAGACGGGGCTGGTAATCGACGCATACTTTTCCGCCACAAAGCTGCGCTGGATTTTGGAGAACGTGCCCGGGGCAAGGGCGCGGGCAGAGGGGGGAGGGCTCCTCTTCGGCACGGTGGAGACCTGGCTCATCTGGAAGCTCAGCGGCGGCAGGATTCACGTGACGGACTATAGCAACGCCTCACGCACCATGCTGTTTAACATCAGGAGCCTTCAGTGGGACCAGGACATCCTGCGGGAGCTGGACATCCCCGCCTGCATGCTGCCGGAGGTGAAGCCCTCCAGCTGCGTCTATGGCGAGACGGACGCCGCCTTCTTCGGCGGGCCAATCCCCATAGGAGGCGTGGCGGGGGACCAGCAGGCCGCCCTCTTCGGGCAGGCGTGCTTTGAAGCCGGGGAGGCGAAAAACACCTATGGAACAGGCTGCTTTCTTCTGATGAACACGGGGAACAGGCCGGTGTTTTCAAAAAAGGGGCTGGTCACCACCATCGCCTGGGGGCTGGACGACAGAATATGCTACGCCCTCGAAGGGTCTATCTTTGTGGGCGGGGCGGCAGTACAGTGGCTCAGGGACGAGTTGCGGTTTATCGAGTCCGCGGCGGACAGCGAATATATGGCAAAAAAGGTGGCGGATACCAACGGCTGTTATGTGGTGCCCGCCTTTACGGGTCTGGGCGCGCCCTATTGGAGCCAGTACGCCAGAGGAACGGTCCTGGGGCTGACCAGGGGTGTGAACAAATACCATATTATCCGGGCGACGCTGGAGTCCATTGCCTACCAGGTGAACGATGTGTTAACATTAATGGAGGAGGAGGCCGACATGAAGATGGCGTCCTTGAAGGTGGATGGAGGGGCCAGCGCCAATAACTTTCTTATGCAGAGCCAGGCGGACATCAGCGACGCGGCGGTGGAGCGTCCCCGCTGCATTGAGACCACGGCCATGGGCGCGGCATACCTGGCTGGCCTTGCCGTGGGCTATTGGCGGAGCGTGGAGGATATTAAGAAGAATTGGACGGCCGTCAAGACCTTTTTGCCCGCCATTGACGAGGAGGAGCGGGAGCGGAGGCTTGCGGGATGGAAGCGGGCCGTAAGGATCACCTGCGGCTGGTCAGGGGAAGAATCGTAGGAGGAGACGGATGTTGTATGACGTGGTAATCATTGGGGCAGGCGTTTGCGGCTGTGCCGTTGCAAGGGAGCTTGCCAGATACCAGGCGAAAATCTGCGTGGTCGAGAAGGAGGAGGACGTCTGCTGCGGCACGTCCAAGGCGAACAGCGCCCTGGTGCACGCAGGCTTTGACGCCAAGCCGGGCACCTGGAAGGCGAAGATGAACGTGGAGGGGAGCCGGCTGATGGAGCAGACGGCCCAGGAGCTGGACTTCCCCTATCTGCCCACGGGCGCGCTGGTGGTCTGCACAGACGAGGCTGCCAGGCCCGGGCTGGACAGGCTGCTGGAGCAGGGCCGGCGAAACGGCGTGGAGGGACTCTCTATTGTTGAGGGGGAGGCCCTTTGGGCCATGGAGCCGAACCTTTCCCGCCAGGCTGTGGCGGCGCTGCTGGCGCAGACGGCTGCCATGGTAGACCCCTTCGAGATGACCCTTGCCTACGGGGAAAACGCCAGAGTCAACGGGGCGGAATTCCGCTTTGACACGGAGGTGACGGCAATCCAGAGGGAACAGGAGGGCTATACCCTGCGCTTGCAGGCGCGGGACGGCGCGGAGCAGACCCTGACGGCGCGGATGGTGGTCAACGCGGCAGGCGTCTATGCGGATGTGCTGCACAACATGGTTTCGGAAAAGAAGCTTCACATTACGCCCAGGCGGGGCGCCTACCTTCTGCTGGACAAGACGGCGGGGGGCCACGTCTCCCGCACTATTTTTGCCCTGCCGGGGCCCATGGGCAAGGGCGTCCTGGTGACGCCGACCACTGGCGGGAACCTGCTGGTCGGCCCCACGGCGGAGGATATTGAAAATAAGAGAGGGACCGACACCACGGCTGCGGCGCTGGCAGAGATTGCCGAGAAGGCGGAGCAGACCGTGCGAGACATCCCCCTCAGGCAGGTGATTACGTCCTTTGCAGGGCTGCGGGCCCACGAGGACGGGGACGACTTCGTCCTGGGGGAGCCGGAGGATGCGCCGGGCTTTGTGGACTGCGCAGGCATCGAGTCCCCAGGCCTTTCCAGCGCGCCTGCCATTGGGCGCTGGACGGCAGGGCTCATCCGGGACAGGCTAGGCCTCGAGGAAAAGCGGGACTTTCAGCCCCGCCGCATAGGCCCAAAACGGCTGGCCAGCCTGCCGCTGGAGGAGCGAAACCGCCTGATTCGGGAAAATCCGGCCTACGGCGCCATTGTGTGCCGCTGCGAGACCCTATCTGAAGGGGAGATTTTGGATGCAATCCGCCGCCCTCTGGGGGCGAAATCTTTAGACGGCGTGAAGCGGAGAACGAGAGCCGGCATGGGAAGATGCCAGGGTGGGTTCTGCGGGCCAAGGGTCATGGAGCTGCTGGCCAGAGAGCTGGGCGTTCCCATGACGGAGCTGACGAAGAGCGGCGGAGCCTCTCGCCTGTTGACGGGGAGGACAAAGGAGGTGACGGAATGAAAGCCTGTGATGTGGCAATTATCGGCGGCGGCCCGGCGGGACTGGCGGCAGCGGCAGCGGCAAGGGAGGCAGGCGCAGAGCAGGTCCTGATTCTGGAGCGGGACCATGAGCTGGGGGGAATCCTGAACCAGTGCATTCACAACGGCTTTGGCCTGCACACCTTCCAGGAGGAGTTGACAGGGCCGGAATAT
>DBGCIZ010000036.1:0-5577 GCA_048355355.1 Christensenellaceae bacterium
TGAGCAGCTGGGAGATAAACAGATTCTGGCTGGCCAGCTCGTTCACTACCCTGAACTTCTGCGTGTATTTCTTGTCCGCGCCTGCAAAGCCATCAAAGATAAAGACTTCCCTGTTTTGCAGATACGCCGCAACCTTGCCCTTGATTGCGTCGAACTTTTCGCGGCTGATGGGGCGGTTCACCTTACCCCATGCGATTTCGTCGTGAATTCCCGGAGTGTCAACGATAAATTTGTCGTCCGGGGAACGGCCGGTGTATTTCCCGGTGGTTACGACCAAAGCGCCTGTATTGCTGAGCGTGCCCTCTCCGCGGCGCAGAGCAGCTTCCGTCAACTGGGCAGGCGTCAAATTGCGGTAAACCGCTTTGGGGCCAATAATGCCAAGCTTTTCAATTCCGTATGTTTCCATGTGAATCCTTACCTCCATCTGAATATTTATTTTTAATTTTTCTGACGTACTCTTGCAGGCGATTAAATTTTGTTCAAATTCTTAGCCTTATTAATACTATTCGACGCCAATTCCTGTTTCCCTTCTTTTTATTAATTTTTTCACAAAAATTTTTGCCGAAGTACCTTTCAGGCTGCGCCAGCCCCAGTATTTTATCCCTGGCATCGCCTGATAACACCGTTGTTTCCCTTTTTAATTCTCACGTTCTCGTAATTCTTGTAAAACTGCCCTGAATTATTAGGTTCGACATTTCTGCCCTATATCCTTTTTTTGCAGTAAATTTCTTTCTCTCTATAAAAAAAGCGGCTTAGCTAGCCGCGTAACACGCCATGCGCTATGAGCGCCCTCGTCAGGCGGACAAACTCCTCCGGCGCGAGCTGCTCTGCCCTGCATCCGCTTTTCAGGCCGCATTCCTCAAAGACCTCCGCTGCCAACGTTCCCTTTACGCCGAAGGCCGCTTTCAGATTGTTTGCCACCGTCTTTCGCCGCATGGCAAAGGCCCCTCGCACTACGCTGCTATAGGCTCGCCGCTCCACTGGCAGCTGCCGTCCCGGCATAAGCTGCACCACCGCCGACTCCACCTCCGGCCTGGGCAAAAAGCAATCGGGCTTTACCGTAAAGAGCTGCTGCACGCCGCCATAATAGGCCACAGAGGCGGTAATGGCGCCGTAGGTTTTTTCCCCCGCCTGGGCCGTCAGCCGCTCCGCAACCTCTCTCTGTATCATTGCAGTGAACCGCTCCAGAGGCGCATCCGCCTCCAAAACGTGGAGCAGGCACTTGCTCGTAATATAATAGGGCAGGTTTCCCGCCACGGCAAAGGGCTCCTCTCCAAAGTATTCCCTGGCAACAGCCGCAATATCCGTCTTTAAAATATCCTGATGCAGAACTGTGACATTTTCCCTGTCTGCCAGCGTCTCCGTCAAGGCGTCCACCATGCCCCGGTCTATCTCCACCGCCACCACCCGCTTGCTCCTGGCCGCCAGGGCGTTGGTGAGCGCGCCAAGCCCCGGCCCGATTTCCAAAACGTTCCCGCTGCTGCCCACTGCGCTTTCTGCAATTTTAGATACTATATTCTCGTCCACGAGAAAATTCTGGCCCAGCTGCTTCAGCGGGGCCAGACCTCTTTCTCTTAGAATTCCGGCGATTATTTTCGGCGAGCAAAGCCCATCCATTGGCTCCTCCTTATTCCAGCACGTATACCTTGAGGCCCCTCTTTCTGCCCCACTGCAAACACTCCTCCTCCGTCTCCATAAACAAATCCAGCGCGATGACGGAATCTCCGCCGGAGCCGCTTCCCGTATCCTCCACCCGTCCATAGCCGTAGCCAGGAATATAGAGCTTAGTCCCGTATGGGAAAATATCCGGGTTTGCCGCGATAGTGCCGATTCTGGGCCAGGTGCCTGTGGCCGTCTTATTGCCCGTATGGGTGTATGCCGTAACGCTGGTGGTGACCACTGTTTTGGCAATGATGGAGCTGGCAGGCGCTGGCACCGCCTTATGCTCGCTGAGAGAGCCGGAGTGAATCTGGCTCACCGTTGGCACCTCTGTCAGCTTGCCCGTGTCGTCCGTAGCATTCCCCGCGCCAGTGTCCTGGCTGCCGGAGGAGCTGCTACCACCGCTGGAGGAACTGCCACCAGACGAGCTGCCGCCGCTGGAACTACTGCCGCTGGAGGAGCTGCCGCCGGAGGACGTCTCAGGCTCTGGCTCCGGCGCCACATAGGTGCCCACCAAAACGACTTCGTCCACCGGCTCCTTGACCACCTTGGTCTCCGTCGTCTCCCGGGATACCTCGACCCCGTTTTTATAGACTACCTTGATGGTATTTTCCTGCAGGCCGTTTTGCCCCTCTGTCTGCAAAATTCTCCTGCCGGCAGCAATCGTATTGTCTGCCTTCTCCGTCTCCTTGTAATAGAGGGTCTCCTCCTCTGTCTGATATACTACCTTGACGCGAATCACGTCGATGGTCATGCCCTGTTTGATGTAGGTATCCCTAGAGGGATAGACCTCGTCCTCCTCCCCCAGGGTAATGCCAGCATTATCCAGCGCCTGCTCCACTGTTCCGCCCAGCATCATAGCCTGCTGCTGGCTGTTATCCACGTTGATTTCCACGGCCATGGCTCTGTGGATAACAATCTCCATATTTTCTGTAACCGGCGTGTCCTCTCCCGGGGTGACCACGTCGCCCTCTTGGAGGACAATCCCGTTTCTCTGCAAAAAGCCGCCCACGGTTTCCTCGTCCGTGCTGGCAGAAATCACGCGGCCCGCGTCGTTCAGCGTAACGCTTTTTCCAGTCTTTGCAAAGCCCACCACCGTGGCCAGGCTACTCACCACTAAAATCGCCGCGCATATGGCGCTGATTTTCAGGTAAAAGGCGCGGTTTTCTCCCTTTCGCCGGGAGCGATGGCGCGCCGGCGGCCTGTATGTTTGCCTGCTCGAGGCTATCTGCCCCAGCTTATCGCCCAGGGCGGAAAGCATTCCCTCCTTCTTTTTTGCCTTGCCCAGAGGCTTCAGCTCCAAATCAGAGAGAGACGGCCGCTTCGCCGTATAGAGTATATTTGACAAGTGTCCGTTAGAGCGGATTTTGTCCTTGCTTCTGCGTTTCATTCTAAAACCCTCCGTTATGTGGTTAGTATATTACATGGCTCGTCGGCCTGTCAACCGCGGCGCGGCGGGCAAAAAGTTACAATTTGCGTTTTTCCCTTAAGGCCCGCATTCCTGGCCCTTTGGGCCGTCGATGCCATCTTGCCCTGTCCCCGGCTATGGTATATAATTATTGAAAGAAATTGAAAAGCAGACCTGTTTTTTGGGACAGGCTGCATGGGAGAAGTAAAATTATGAAACGGATTTTTGGCTTGATTCTGGCGCTGGTGTTTTGCCTGTGCGCCTTGTTGTCCTGCGGTGTGCCTGCCAATGCAGACGACTTTGTGGACAGCTTTGTCATCGCCCTGACGAATCAGGATTTTAAGACTGTCTATTCCTACTTTTGGAGCCGGGGCGACCTGCCCTCCGAGGAAGATTTCATCTCCAGCTATCAAGGCTTTCTGGACGCCCTAGGCGCCCAATCCATCACGGTGGAAAACGTCTCTCACACGGAGTCATCCCTGGAATATACCATTGTTTATTCCGGCGAGGACTTGGGGGATATCTCCAATCAGTGTAGTCTCATGATGGTGGAGGAGGATGGCGCCCGCTATATCGTCTATTCCTCCGACATGATTATGGAGGGCTATTCCGACGGCGACCGTGTCACCAAGGTCACCACCACGGGCCAGCGCGGCGAAATTTTCACGGCGGACAACGTTCTTATCGCCACAAACAGCTACGCCGATACTGTCTACCTGGACGTTACCCAGGTGCCCAACGTAGAGGACGGCCAAAGCTCTATCACTCAGCTGGCCTCCCTGCTAGAGCTGGATCAGGATGAATCCGTGGATATTATGAAGAAATATACGGATGCGCTAGATAAAAATTACGGCACCGTTATCGTAGACGTTCGCCCCAAGGATTCTATCGACGATGCGCTTGCCGCCCAAATTACCGCCATCCCCGGCGCTGCCATCGATAAAACCTCTATGACCGTCCAGCGTTACTATCCCTACGCCGGCATTTATTCCCACATTACCGGCTATGTGGGCTCCGCAGACGAGGATGACGTTGCCCGTCTGGAGGAACTGGGCCTTCCCTCCAGCACGAAGGTAGGCAAGGCCGGGCTGGAAGCTCAGTACGACGACTATCTCCAGGGGCAAAACGGCTTCCAAATCCGCCTTTACTCCTCCGACGGTCAGTTTAAGCAGGTGCTTTACGAAAAGCCTGCCGTAGATGGGTGCGACCTGTATCTATCCATTGACTCCGAGATGCAAAGCAAGGCATACTATCTGATGTGCTCTAATATGGGCGACGAGCAGACGGGCGCTGCTATCGTCATGGACGGCAGCACGGGCTTTCTGTCTGCCATGGTGTCCTATCCCTCCTATGATGCCAATGTATTCAACTTCGCCCTCAGCAGCGAGGAGTATCACGAGCTGTTTGAAGCAGAGGACAAGCTTCAGCCCCTGTATTGCCGGGCGACGCAAGGCCTCTATCCTCCCGGCTCCCTCATCAAGCCCTTCACCGCCGTCCCGGCTCTGGAGAGCGGCAGCATCACTGCCGATACCGTGTTCCCCTATACTGTCACCAACAACGAATGGATTCCCGAAAACTGGCATTGGGAGCCTGTTCGCAGAAATGAGGAAACCCAGGGAGAGATGAATTTGGCCAACTGCCTCTCCTATTCGGATAATATCTTCTTCTCCTGGCTGGCCCTCGAAAAAATAGACCAGGACACCTTTCTCAACTATCTAAAGGAATTGGGCTTCGGCGAAGCCATCCCCTTCGATATTCCAACGGCCAAGTCCAATTTGATCAACGAGGGAAGGGAAATTGAGCCCGTCCTCATCTCCGATATGGGATTCGGCCAGGGCGAGCTCCTGCTGACGCCGATTCAGATTGCGTCTATGTATACGGTATTTCAGTCCGGCGGCGATATCATGACGCCCAAGCTGGTGAAATCCATTAAACAGTATAATGAGGACGGCGAGTACGTCACCGTCAAGTCCTTTGAGCCAGAGGTCTGGAAGGAATCCGTCGTCGAGCCGGGCGCCCTCTCCACCCTCTCCGAAGCTCTTGAAACGGTTGTAGAATCGGGAACTGCCAGCTCCATCCAGATTGAAGGCGTCAACCTTGCCGCCAAGACGGGCACCGCCCTCAAGGGAGACGACAAGACCAAGGAATCCTCCTGGATTTCCGCCTGGTATCAGGGCATGGAGGAAAACCGCCTTGCGCTGGTCGTCGTAGACGGCCCCAGAAGGCAGGGACAGTTCAAATTCCGCGTGGCAAAGGAGCTGCTTCAGCCAGATGATGGGACGCCCGTCATCTCCGATGTAGGCGACCTGCCCAGCGAGGCTACTTCCTCTGCATCAGACGAGCCAGAGAGCAGCCAGGCCGCCCAATAAGCTCGTATCCCAGTAAAAAAACAGCAGGGACAGCCTGCTGTTTTTTCTTATGATTCCTCTGCCTCGTCTGTATGGCCCTGCTCTGCATTTTCCCTTCGCCGCTTTTCCAGCAGCGCCGTCAGGCCCTCCAGCAGAATCATG
>DBGCIZ010000037.1:0-3076 GCA_048355355.1 Christensenellaceae bacterium
GGGATGCCCGCCGCATCAGCCCAGCCGTTTTCCGTCGTTCTGTCTCCCGCCGCATCGTTAATGGACCAGGTCTCTCCCGGCTGGAGCACCACACCGTTGACCACGGTGCTCATTTTCCAGATGTTAAATCTTCTTCCTGAGGAAGAATCCTTAAAGCTTGTGGTGTAAGATGCTCTCAGCTGGCAGTTTTCCTCCAGCTGCTCTCTCGTAATCTCTGGCTCAACCTCCACCAGCTCTGCCTGAAGCACCGTTTCCGTGTCGTCGTTCTCCACTGCAGCGCAGATCTGGTCAGCCAGAGTCTCATCGTTCACCACATTTCCCTTTATGCTGTCCGTAAAGACCAGCGTGCCGCTGCAGGTCAGGCTGTCCTCATCCTCCTGCTCCTGCACCTGAATTTCCGCGTTTTTCGGCTCCGTATTGTAATTTACGCCCAGTTCCTCCAAGGCCGCCAGCACGGTCTCCCGGTCGGCTGTTTTCGGGATGGGGAAATCCTTCGTCTCGTCGCTGCTCTCCGGAATATAAGTCAGCGCCTCTGCAATGACGCTGTCCACATCCGCCGTGGTTCCCAGCTGCTCCCGGCTCAGGGTAAACTCCTGACCCTCCACCTGGTAAGCAACGGTCAGCGCATCTAACTCTCGCTCCGCCTCTTCCAAAAGCAGTGGCCGCGCCTCGTCGCCAGTCATGCCGGACACATCAATGCCCCCGATACTGATGCCCTGGGCAAACACCGTCCCTCCCTTGGTCGGGTCAGATGGCCCGGTCAGCAAGATGACCGCAACCACTGCCGCCGCAACCACCAGGACAGCTAACACGATTAAGGCGATGGTCTTGCTGTTCCACGCCTTTCTCTTTCCTGTCTTTTTCACCATAGCTTGCGAATCTATCCTCCCCAAATCTTCCTATCTTGATGATAACCGGCCCCACCTCTTCTGTAAACGGAGGCGCCGCATAAGTTACGCTTTGTTTACAAAGCGCCCTATCTGCCCTCGTTCACTCGGTAGGTCAGAACAAACAGGCTGTCGTTCAGATGGACGTTCTCCACGTTGACGCCATCCCTCGGCTCCACATCTACGGGCGCAAAATTCCATATCCCCGCCACGCCTGCATCCATCAGCCGGTTTGCCGTTGCCTGGGCCGCCTCCTTCGGCGTACAGATGACGCCGATGGACGCTCCCTTTTCCCGCACGACCTGCTCCATACAGTCCACGGGCAGCACCTCCAGGCTGTCAATCTGCGTCCCCACTTTGGCAGGGTCCGCATCAAACACGGCAGCGATGACAAATCCCTGATTTTTAAAGCCACCGTACCGAACCAGCGCCGCGCCAATATTGCCCGCGCCCGCTATTACCACGTTATATGTTTTGTCCAGCCCCAATATTCTGCCGATTTCCATCCGCAGCTTTTCCACGCTGTAGCCGTAGCCCTGCTGGCCAAAGCCGCCGAAGCAATTCAAATCCCGCCGAATCTGAGAGGCGTTAAAGCCTAAATCCAAACTCATTTTAGACGAGGAGACGCGAACCTCTCCCCCCGTCTCCAGCTCAGACAGGTATCTGTAATACTTTGGCAGGCGGCGAATGACCGCCTCCGGAATTCTCTCGGTTTTTTCTTCCATGCTTCCCTTCCTTATTATGTCACGCGTTCTGTTTGGTATAGTTGAGCAGCCCGCCTGCGGCGATGACCTTCCGCAGCCGCTCCGATACATCCACAGCAACCATGAACTCGCTGCCCTTCGTCTTGTTTTTCACGGCAAAGGGCTTTCCTGCCATAATCTTCTCCACTGCGTTTTCAATTACCAGCTCGTCGTCCTGGTCGATTGCGTCGTAATCCGCTTCGTTTACCAGCGTCATGGGCAGAATGCCCGAGTTAATCAGATTGGCCATGTGGATTCTGGCGAAGCTCTTTGCAATGACGCCCTTAATACCCAGATACAGGGGCACCAGCGCTGCATGCTCTCGCGAGGAGCCCTGGCCATAGTTCTGGCCCGCCACCAGGAAGCCGCCCTTTCTCTCCTTTGCCCGAGCGGGGAACTCCTCGTCCACCGGCGTCAAGCAGTAATTGGAAAGATAGGGAATGTTGGAGCGATAGGGCAGCAGCTTCGCGTTAGAGGGCATAATGTGGTCGGTGGTGATATTGTCCTCCATTTTCAGCAGAGCCGTCCCCTCCACAGTGTCCTCCAAGGGCGTATTGATGGGGAAGGGCTGAATGTTTGGCCCTCTCACTACCTCTACGTCATTGCCCTCCGGTGCCGGCGGAACGACCAAATTGTCGTTGATTAAAAATTCCTTCGGCATCTCAATGGCCGCTATCTCGTCTAAAACGCTCTGCTCCAGCTCCATAGGCGAGGTTAGGACGCCCGTTATTGCGCTGGCCGCCGCTACCTCAGGGCTGACCAGATACACGTCCGCGCTCTTCGTCCCGCTTCTGCCAAAAAAGTTTCTGTTGTTGGTGCGCAGAGACACCGCATCCGTAGCCGGCGACTGGCCCATGCCAATGCAGGGGCCGCAGGCGCACTCCAAAATTCTGGCACCCGCGGCAATCATGTCCGCCAGGGCGCCGTTTTCCGCAATCATGTTAAACACCTGCTTGGAGCCCGGGGCAATAACCAGGCTGACCTCCTCGGCCACCTGACGACCCTTCAAAATTTTCGCCGCCTTCATCATATCTGTATAGGACGAGTTGGTGCAGCTGCCGATGCACACCTGGTCTACCTTGATTTTTCCAATTTCGTCCAGAGTCTTTACGGCATCCGGGCTGTGGGGGCATGCCGCCATAGGCTCCAGGCTGCCCAAATCGATGACGATATGCTCGTCGTAAACTGCATCCTCGTCTGCCTTCAGCTCCTGATAATCCTTTTCCCTGCCCTGTGCCTTTAAAAATTCCCGCGTTGTCTCGTCGCTGGGGAAAATAGAGGTGGTCGCGCCCAGCTCAGCGCCCATGTTGGTAATAGTCGCCCGGTCGGGCACCGTCAGCGTCGCCAGGCCCTCGCCGGTATATTCAATGACCTTGCCAACGCCGCCCTTGACAGTCATGCGGCGGAGCACCTCTAAAATAATGTCCTTTGCCGCGACGCCTGTTC
>DBGCIZ010000038.1:0-11498 GCA_048355355.1 Christensenellaceae bacterium
CAAGGGTAGAACAGTTCCTATGGAAGGATGGGGTGCCCATGTACGATAGAACAAAAATCCCCAGAACCCAGGATATTGGGGATCTTTACGCTGAAACTACGGGGCTCTATATCTACCCCAGGGAGTTGATTCTGGAGCAGTCCCGCAGGACGGGGGATAGGCCCTTTGTCATTGAGGTCGGGAGAGAGGAAGCGATAGACATAAATGAGCCCTTGGATTTTGACATTGCCCAGGTGATTTTCGACAGGAGGACGAAGCATGAATAATCGAGTGAGACTGCTGGACTGCACGCTGCGGGACGGCGGCTACATCAACGAGTGGAATTTTGGCAGAGAGGCGATTGGGAGAATTCTCTTTGGGTTATCGAAATCCAATTTGGATATTATTGAGTGCGGCTTTTTGATGAATCGGCCCTATAATCCCGATTTTTCCCTGTTTCATGGCGTAGAGGATGTGTATACGGTGCTGCCGGAAAAACCGAAGGGGCAGATGGTGGTGGCCATGATTGCTATTGGCGAAAAGGAAATCGACCCTGCCCTGCTTTCCGATGCAGATAAGGGGCCTGTAGACGGCATCCGCCTCACCTTCCACCAGCACGAGATTGAAAAGGCCCTCCAGTATGGCAAGGTCATCATGGAAAAGGGCTATAAACTGTTTATGCAGCCCGTGGGAATGACTGGCTACTCCGACGGGGATATGATTGACCTGATTGGAAAGATCAACGAGCTGAATCCCTATGCCTTTTACATTGTGGATACGCTGGGCGTCATGTATAAAAAGGATTTAATTCGCCGTGTATTTTTGGTGGATAACAATCTGAAAAAGGGAATCTGCATGGGGTTCCATTCGCACAATAACCTGCAGATGTCCTTCGCCAATTCTCAGGCCCTCATTGATATGGATATGGACAGGGACATCATCATCGATTGCTCTGCCAATGGCATGGGGCGCGGGGCAGGGAACCTGTGCTCTGAGCTGCTGATGGATTACATCAACAAAAATATGGAAAAGCGTTACGATGTGCTCCCCGTTTTAGAGATTATAGACGAATATTTAATGGCGATTTATATGTCCGTTCCCTGGGGATACTCGGCAGCCTATTTTCTGGCGGCCATTAACGACTGCCATCCAAACTATGCCTCTTTCCTGCTGGCCCGCCAGTCGATTAACATGCGGACCATCAGCAGTATTTTGGAGCAGATTCCCAAAGGCAAGCGGCGGGAGTTTGACAAAGGGCTGATGGAACAGCTCTATCAAAGCTATCAGGTCAATGCGGTGGACGATATTCAGGTAATTGGAAAGCTGCGCCGCGCAGTAGATGGCAAAAAGGTGCTGGTTGTGGCGCCGGGCAGGACGGTGGTAGACAAAAAGGCGGCTATTCAAGCCTATCTGAAGAAAAACCAGCCTGTTGTCATCAGCATCAATTTTGTCCCCAAGGATATTCCGGTGGACTATGTATTCGTCGGCAACAGCAAGCGGTTTCAGATGCTAAAGAATCGGCTGGAGCCGGAGAAAATGATTTTGACCTCGAATATTCAGGATGCGCCGGAGGGTGCGCTCGTCGTCAACTATTCGGATTTGACCAATCCTTCAGCGGACGCTGCGGACAGCTCTGGCATGATGCTGCTAAAGCTGCTGATAAAAATTTCCGTCAAAGAGGCGGGGCTGGCCGGCTTTGACGGGTTCCGCCCAAACCAGGTGAATAACTATGTTTCGGAAAGCATGGTGGGCATTTCAGACCCGCTGGCGCTGGAGGAGAAAAACCTGGCTATGAACCAGCAGCTCAACGCCTACGCAGAGGATATCAGCCTGCGGTTTGTGACGCCGACGAAATACAAGCTGAAGAAAAGATAAATTTGAAGGATGGCGAAAATAGTTTCGCACCGGGAGGGAGGATATTATGGCCATACTGATGCGTGTTAGCACGTATTACCAGTTAATCAATGCGATTAACATCAAGCTGTCTCTGTTAGAGGGCCAGGAGGTGGATTTGGTTCTCAACGAGAGCTCGGATTTTTCCGTTGTGGGGAAGAAAGTGGAGGAGAGCGGATGCTTTAGAAAAGTATTCTATTCGCCGGACAGCCTGGAGGATAATAGGGCTTACCGGGCGCTGAGTAAAGCGGAAAAGAGCAGATTATCTACGCAGCCGAAGGAAATAGTCCATGACATCGGTCTGGATGAGTCCTATACGGATTATTATATTCCTGTAGATGACGAGTACAACAAACTATTGTATTACTATCTGGTCAAAAGAGGATGCCGGCCGGCAATTCATATTTATGAAGAGGGTGTAGCTACTTATACGATTGATATAAAAAAACGTATGCTGACAGACGGCCTGCGGCACAGTTACTATGGCTCTAACCAATTTTTAGAGCGTATTACGGAGTTCCTATTATATGAACCGAATCTATTTTCTGTGGATACGATAGATATTCCGATAAATCGATTACCTAAAATTAATGCGGCGGATGAACAGATAAGGGAAATATATACAGGAATCTTTGGGGAAGAGAAGATGCCAAAAGAGCCAGTGGTGTTTTTTATGGAAAGCTTCCATGCGGACAGAGTGAACACCTCCAATTTGGATTTGCTGGACAGAATTGCTACGCTTTTCGGTAAGGAAAATATCATTGTAAAAATGCATCCAAGGGATCAGGAAAATTGGTTGGCACCAAAGGGCTACAAGATTTTTCCTGCGTCACAAATACCATGGGAAATTATGTTGATGACAAATGATATTGGGAACAAATTGTTTGTTTCTATGTCTTCTACGGCTGCTCTTTCAGCGCAGATTGTGTTTGATAAAAAAACAACTTCAATGTTTTTGGATGCACTGCGAATAATAGGAACGTCACCCTTTTTAAAACAACCGGGCACAAAAAAATATTATGAAAATTTAGTTAAAGAACTGAATAGGGAAGATGTAACTTTCTTTAGACCACAAAGCGATGAAGCGTTACAAGAATGTTTTTATTATCTCAAAGCAAGAGGGAGGATATAACAAATGTCGGAAAAACCGTTGGTTTCTGTAATCATACCTGTTCATAATGCAGCGAACTATTTGTATAATATGTTGGACTCTCTGATTTATCAGACATTAGAAAATATAGAGATTATTCTGGTGGAGAATAGTTCAACAGATAATACTATGGAAATTATTAAAGATTTCAAATGCAGATTTCCAGAAAAAATAAAATATACCACAATTCCTCCCACAACAGGACCAACGCCGGGAAGAATTGAAGGACTGAAAATGGCTCGTGCTGACTATATCTATTTTTGTGATGCTGATGATTTAGTAGAATTTCATGCTTTAGAAAATATGTATCGTACAGCGATAGAAAAAAATTGTGATTTAGTATATGGGCCGTCTTACAATATTTTGCCAAATGGTGAAGCAAAATTGGTTGGAAGATTACCCAAACATTTTACAATGGAAGAATTCATTTTAGGGCAAGTACCTTCGTTTTGGTCTAAATTAATTTATAAACCATTATTGGAACAAGTAGGCCCGCCCGAAGAGGGTTTTTCATTTGATGATGTTGCATATATTCTACCGCTCTGTACGTATGCAAAAAAAATTGGTTATGTAGATAGAGCTGTATATTATTATTTTAGACGAGAGGACTCGCAAATTAATAGTCCTTATGGCGTTAATGCTCTAGATACCATTGAAGCAGAACGGTATGCGTTAACGCGGTGCAATCCCAAGTACAGGAATTTAATATTATTGCATATAGCAAATAGAATGAGAAATAATATTACTTTGCGCTGGTATGGTTTAGACCGCATTGTAGACTGGATTAAGGAGATGTGGCCATGGATAAGTATCAATCCATATATCCAAAAACGCAAGAATATCTATCAATTATTAGAGCAGTATAGTAATCTTCCAAAAACGAGCATTCCAAAAACTATAGTAGTCGCTCAGTTTGGTGGCGGAAATTTTTCGGACTTCATAAAAGTGTTACAGGAAAAAGCTTTTAATTTTAGAGATGGAGAAATTATTTGCCTATCCGAAAGTAATTGTAATATAGAAAAGGCCCCAGAAATCGTAAAATACGCATATGAACGGGGAAGTTATGAGTTGGTTGGTCACTATTTTGCATTGCAATATATCTATGAAAATGGGGGTATTTATGTTGATTCCAGGCTCAAATTTACTGCCAGCCTGAATTTGGTGTTGCCATTTGAAGCCTTTTTTGGCTTTGCCGACAAGGAAAATTTTACAGATAAAATTTTCGGTGCACAAAAGGGAGATAAAATTATAAAATCGCTACTGGAAACCTACTCCTTAGAGAACTACTGCGATATGCAATTTGCTCCTCTCGCCAGACGGATTAAAAATATTCTAGTTGTAGAGGAAGATGTTGCGCTGAATGGAAGAACAAGTTTGTTTCAATACTCCTGTGCGCTGTTTAGTGCTGAGGTATTTGTGGTCCGGGCTGCGATTATTACAGGCTATCGGCCTGCTTTGCATGTCTGCGAGTATCCTTACACGATTGGGGAGGAAGAAGACCTGGTGACAATCCCTCGGGCAACTCTCATTGACCTGGTAAATAGAGCATCAGAGAGAGGCGGAAGAACAGTACAAATGCTGAAAAAGCAGGTAGAGGCACAAAAAAGAAAAGTGAACAGGTTGAAAAACTCCCGTTCCTGGCGCATTACCAGGCCTCTCAGGCAGGCGGCTCATTTTGTAAAGCGAAAGAGGATGAAATAAGATGCTGTTTTTATTCGATTTAGACGGAACCTTGGCGGATACCTCCCTGGGCATCATCCATTGCTATAACTACGCAGCTGCACTTTTTCAGCGGGAGCAGCGTCCGGCGGATCAATTCCGCGGCATTATTGGCGGGCCATTGCTGGGGAACTTTCAAAGGTATTACCACATGGACGAGGACACAGCCCGCAGAGCCGTAGAGGCATACCGAAAGGAGTATGGAGCCACGGGGATTTACGAGGCGGCGCCCTATGAGGGAATCACAGAGCTGCTTGCGCAAATTCGCAAGGCAGGGCATAAAACCGGCATTGCAACCCTGAAGCGGGAGGATTTTGCCTGGAAGATGATGCGGCATTTTCATATGGAGGGCTACTTCGACGCGATTTTCGGCATTGACGAAAGGGATTCCCTGACAAAAGCGGCCTTGCTGGAAAAATGCATGCAGGCAACGGGAAGCGCGAGGGAGGAAACCTGGCTCATCGGGGACAGTATCCACGATGCCAGAGGTGCAGAGGAAGCAGGCGTTCGCTTTATCGGCGTAGCCTACGGCTGGGGCTTTGATACGGTGGAAGACATACAGGCTGGATATCACAGCGATGCGGCAGCTTCCGTAGAGGAATTACAGACGATTGTAGAAAAAATAATTTCCAAGGAGGAACGGGAATGAAGGCGGTACTGTTAGCTGGAGGATTTGGGACGAGAATTACGGAGGAGAGTCATTTTAGGCCGAAGCCCATGATTGAGATTGGCGGGCAGCCCATCTTATGGCACATTATGAAAAGCCTCTCCTACTACGGGATCAATGAATTTATCATTTGCGCTGGATACAAGCAGCATGTCATCAAGGAATATTTTGCGGACTACTATTTGCATCGCTCTGACGTGACCTTTGATTTTACCGATGGCAACACGATGCATGTCCACAATAATGAGGCAGAGCCCTGGAAGGTATCCGTGGTGGATACTGGCCTCAACACTATGACGGGCGGCCGGATAAAACGCGTGAAGGATTACATTGGCGACGAGGATTTTCTCCTGACCTACGGAGACGGGGTTTGCGATGTAAACATTCGGGAGCTGGTGGCGTTCCATAAAAGCCACGGAAAGCTGGCTACGCTGACGGCAATCCAGCCGGGGAGCCGTTTTGGAGGGCTGGAGATTAACGAGGAGAATGTCATCACCAGCTTTGCAGAGAAGAAAAAAGAGGACGGCGGCTGGATTAATGGCGGCTTTATGATTCTAAATCCAAAAGTTATCGACTATATCGCTGGGGATGCCACTACCTTTGAGCGGGAGCCCCTGGAGCGATTGGCAAAGGAGGGTCAGCTGGTGGCCTATCAGTATAGTGGCTTTTGGCAGTGCATGGATACGCTTAGGGACAAGCAGTATCTGGATAAATTGCTGGACGAGGGCAAGGCGCCCTGGAAGGTGTGGTAAGTATGATAAGCAGGGATTTTTACAGGAAGAAGCGAGTTTTTATCACAGGGCACACTGGGTTTAAAGGCTCGTGGATGTGTAAGCTGCTGACGATGCTGGGGGCAGAGGTGACCGGCTATGGACTGGAGCCGCCTACCTCACCTAGCCTTTTTCAGCTGGCCCAGATAGAGCCCACCATTCACTCTATACGAGGCGACATCAGGGATTTGCCTCGCTTAACAGAGGCGCTGGCGGAGAGCAGCCCGGATATTGTAATCCATATGGCGGCCCAGCCCATCGTGCGAGACAGCTATGCAGACCCGGTCTATACCTATGAAACCAACGTCATGGGGACGGTGAATCTGCTCGAGGCAGTCCGCAAGGTGAAAACCGTCCGATCCGTGGTCAATGTGACGACGGATAAGGTCTATAAAAACAACGAGTGGGAGTGGGGCTATAGGGAAAATGACGCCTTAGACGGCTATGACCCCTATTCTAATTCCAAGTCCTGCTCAGAACTGGTCACCAGCTCTTATACAAAATCCTTCTTTCAGGGGGAGGATGCGCCGGCCATATCCACCTGCCGGGCAGGCAATGTAATTGGAGGAGGGGACTTCGCCAACGACAGGATTATTCCGGATTGTGTCCGCGCCATGCAGAGTAGGCGAACCATTGCCGTTCGGAATCCCTATTCCACCAGGCCTTATCAGCATGTGCTGGAGCCGGTAGCGGCCTATTTGATGGTAGCGGAGAGACAATATGAGGATAAAGCCTTTGCCGGGGCGTACAACGTAGGGCCGGATGACTGCGACTGCGTGGAAACCGGGGCTTTGGTGGACTTATTTTGCCGCACCTGGGGAGCAGACGCAAAATGGGAAAACATGGCGGAGGCAAACGCACCCCACGAGGCAAGCTTTTTAAAGCTGGACTGCTCCAGAATCAAACAGGTATTTGGCTGGAGTCCGCGCTGGCACATTGGCCAGGCGGTGGAAAAGACAGTAGCATGGGCAAAGGCCTGGCTTGACGGCGAAGGGCCTGGCGGCATAATGGAGTGTCAAATTGAAGACTACCTGGGAAAGGCATGAAGCAGGGAGGAAATACAATGAAAAAAGCAATCGTAACAGGGGCGAACGGATTTGTCGGCAGTGCCCTGGTGAAGGAATTGATTGGAAGAGACGTTCAGGTCATTGCCCTGGATAGGGAGGGCTGCTCCGGCAATCTGCCGGAAAACGACCTGGTGCGGTTTGTGCCCTGCGATTTGGCAGAGATGGCGTCCCTCAAGGATAAGGTGGCGGACAGGGATATCGATGTGTTTTATCACTTTGCCTGGGTAGGCTCCGCGGGACCGGCCCGGGCGGACACAGCCCTACAGCTGCAAAATGCACAGTGGACCATTGACAGCCTCCGGGTAGCAAAGGAGTTGAGCTGCGCCAGATTTGTAGCGGCGGGCAGCATTATGGAGCACGAGACCTTGGCGGCCGCATACAAAGACGGCAATCATCCCGGGCTGGGCTATATTTACGGCGGCGGGAAGCTGATTGCCCACGTGATGAGCATGTCCGTAGCGGCGGATATCGGCATTGATTTGGTCTGGGCTGAAATTACCAATGCCTATGGCGTAGGGGAGCTGTCTCCCCGGTTTGTCAACACGACAATCCGGAAGATTATTCACGGAGAGCCCTTGCAGTTTACTGCTGGGACGCAGAATTACGATTTTGTGTATATTGACGATGTGGCCAGGGCGTTTTATCTGATTGGGGAAAACGGGAAATCCTTCTGCGAATATCTCATCGGCAGCTCTCAGGCAAAGCCGCTCAGGGAGTTTATCCTGGAGATGAAGGCGGCGGTGGCGCCGGAAAGGGAGTTTATCTTTGGCGATGTGCCCTTTACGGGGACGAATTTGCCCTTGGAAAAGTTCGATTGCTCTAAAACAGAGCGGGATACGGGCTTCCGGGCGCAGGTATCCTTTGGGGAGGGCGTCAGGAGAACCATGGAATGGCTGAAGGAAAAGGAGGAGAGATAACGCCATGATGCAGAAATTTGCCTTTGCGGAAACGGAAATTGCCGGGCTCTATGTGATTGATCCCTTTTGCGCCTGGGATGAACGGGGTTATTTTTTAAAGGACTATTCCAAGGAGGTCTTTGAGGCCAACGGCATTGCCCACGACCTAAAGGAGGTGTTCTACACCAATTCTCACAGGGGCGTTGTGCGGGCGCTGCACTTCCAGCGGGAAAAACAGCAGCCCAAGCTGGTGCGCTGCGTTTCTGGAAAGGTCTACGACGTGGTATGCGATTTGCGCAAGGACTCTCCTACCTTTAAAAAGTGGCTGGCATTTGAGCTTTCGGAGGAAAATAAAAAGGAGCTGTTGGTTCCCGCCGGCTGCGGCCACGGATATTTGGTGCTGGAGGACTCCATTGTCTCCTATAAATGTGCAGAAAAGTTTTACGGAGAGTATGACGACGGTATCCTCTGGAATGACCAGGATTTGGCCATTGAGTGGCCCGTTGATTTGGTAGACGAGCTGATTCTTTCGGAAAAAGACAAAAACCTCCAAACCTTCCGGCAGTTTGAGGAAATGTACGGAGGATTTTGAGGCAAGCGCGTCGTCTGGCCGCTGCGAAGTGCTGAGAAAGCGGAAATAAAAAAGCAGCCCCTCGTTTTTGATGAGGGGGCTGCTCTTTTTATACTTAAAATTGGGAATTGTATAGCTCGGCGTACATGCCGTTTTTCGCCAGGAGCTCTTGGTGGTTGCCCTGCTCTACAATATCGCCATCCTTCATGACCAGAATCAAATCTGCATCCCGAATGGTGGAGAGGCGGTGTGCGATGACAAAGCTGGTGCGGCCCTGCATCAGCGCCTCCATGGCCTTGACGATTTGCGCCTCGGTTCTGGTATCAACGGAGCTGGTGGCCTCGTCCAGAATCAGTATTTTCGGGTCTGCCAGGAAGGCCCGGGCAATGGTCAGCAGCTGCTTCTGACCGGCAGAGATGTTGCTGGTCTCCTCATTCAGCACTAGGTCATAGCCCTCCGCATGGGTCCGGATAAACCGGTCTGCATGGGCGGCCTTGGCTGCGGCCACTACCTCTTCATCTGTGGCGTTCAGCTTGCCGTAGCGCAGATTCTCCCGGATCGTGCCGCTAAACAGCCAGGTATCCTGAAGGACCATGCCGAACATGCTGCGCAGCTCGTTCCGATCGAAATCCCGGATGTCCTTGCCATCTATTTTGATGGCGCCGCTGTTCACGTCGTAAAACCGCATGAGCAGCTTTACCATGGTGGTTTTGCCTGCGCCGGTGGGCCCAACGATGGCTACCTTTTGGCCCTGCTTGATTTCCGTAGAGAAATCGTGGATGATAATCTTATCCGGGTTATAGCCAAAGGACACATGGTCGAAGGTTACGTTGCCTTCCAGCCCGTCAACGTGCTCCGGATTGGCCACCGCAGGAGGCTCCTCCTCTTCCTCTAGGAACTCGAAGACGCGCTCCGCTGCTGCCATAGTAGATTGCAGCATGTTGGTCATCTGCGCAATCTGGGTGAGCGGCTGGGTGAAGTTGCGCACATACTGGATGATGGACTGGATTTCACCTACCTGAATGGTGCCGTTTGCTGCCAGAACGCCGCCCAGAATGGTAACGGCCACATAGCCCAGGTTGCCGACGAACTGCATGATAGGCTGCATCAGGCCGGAAAAGAACTGAGACTTCCAGGCGGATTCATACAGCTTATCGTTGGTCTTTTGAAAGGTTTCGCAGACCTTTTCCTCGGCATTAAAGGCCTTGACGATGTTTTGGCCGCCAAAGATTTCCTCTACCTGGCCATTGGCTTCGCCCAGGTATTTCTGCTGCCCGCTGAAATACTTCTGGGAGCGCTTCATAACCACGCTGGTAAGGGCCAGGGAAATGGGCAGAAGCAGCAAAACCACAAGGGTCATGAGCCAGCTGATGGTAAACATCATGATCAGCACGCCGATTAGCATCATCACAGAGGAGATAATCTGGGCCAGGCTCTGGTTTAAGCTTTGGGACAGAGTGTCCACATCGTTGGTCACCCGGGAGAGGATATCTCCGTGGGAGGTTTTGTCAAAGTACTTCATGGGGAGCCTGTTGATTTTTTTAGACAGGTCATCCCGGAACTTATAGGAAATCTTGTTGGAAACGCCGCTCATGATAAAGCCTTGGATAAAGGAGAAGAGGGCGCTTGCCACGTATAACGCCAGGAGGATCAGGATGATGTTGCCGATGGCGATGAAATCAATGCCTCCTGTGCCGGAGATTTTTGCCACAAGGCCATTGTAAATCTCCGTTGTAATATTACCCATGACCCGCGGGCCAAGAATGTTGAATACGGCGCTCAGGGCAGCGAAAATCATGACCAACAAAATAGCGATTTTATATCTGCCTAAATAGGACAGCAGCTTTTTGAAGGTACCCTTGAAATCCTTTGCCTTTTCCCCGCTCATGTGGGCGCCGCCCATGTGGGGTCTTCTTCTTTCACTCATGCCAATTCCTCCTCTGTAAGCTGGGACAGGGCAATCTGCCGGTAGACCTCGCAGGATTCCATCAGCTGGCTGTGGGTGCCGATGCCCGCCAGGCAGCCGTCATCCAAAACGAGAATCTGCTCTGCGTTGCGGACTGTGCTGATGCGCTGGGCGACGATGATAACGGCGGCATCCTTTTGCTCCCACGCGAGAGCCTCGCGCAGGGCCCTATCGGTCTTATAGTCCAGAGCGGAGAAGCTGTCGTCAAAGATGAGAATCTCCGGCTGAATGGCCAGGGCTCTGGCAATGGAGAGCCGCTGCTTCTGTCCCCCAGATACATTGGTGCCACCCTGGGAAATATGGGAGTCAAAGCCGTCCTCCTTGGCGGTGATAAAGTCGGTGGACTGGGCAATGGCCGCGGCCCGCTCAATTTGCTGGGCTGGCATGGAGTCATCCCCATAGGCGATATTGCTGTTGATAGTGCCGCTGAAAAGGATGGCCTTCTGGGGCACATAGCCAATCTTGGCTCGCAGCTCCTTTTGCGGAACAGTGCGGATATCTGCGCCGTCTACCCGAATGGCTCCCTCGGTCACGTCGAAAAATCGGGGAATCAGGTTCACCAGCGTAGATTTGCCGCTGCCGGTGCTGCCAATGATGGCTGTGGTCTGGCCGGGCTTGGCAGTAAAGCTGATATCGTGCAGCACGTATTCCTCGGCATTGGGATATTGGAAGCTGACGTGGTCAAACTCCACGTCACCGTGCTTTTCCGGGTCAAAGGAGCAGGGCTTCTCTGCATCGTGAACAGAGGGCTCTGTCTCCAGCACCTCCTGAATTCTGCCGGCAGATACTGTCGCCCTGGGCAGCATGATGGAGACCATGG
>DBGCIZ010000039.1:0-14836 GCA_048355355.1 Christensenellaceae bacterium
ATAATATAACGATATTTTTCTTCCTTTGGCTTTAAGCCGTTTCGGTAGTGATATAGCGTTGTATATCCTATCCCTGTGATATTGGCTAACTCTACAATGGGAACGCCTACCAATGGGAAGTATTTTAATATCTGCTGAAACTCTCTTAATTCTCTTTCTCTCATCGTTCTAATCTCCTTAGCCGTTGTAGGGGTGTGTTCTGGGAAATTTGTTGTTCTGCTCTCCTGATTTTGACTTTTCCTGATACACAATCCCCATAAATACTTTTTTTGCTCTCTGCTCTTATACGTACAATAAGTACGTACTACTTATTTTTATTATCTATTCTGTTTTTTTACATACTCCTACCATATATATCTTAAAGTCTGGTGGGTGTTGGTTCCCACTACTCCTTATATATTTATATAAGGGACAATTCAACTCATTTAAGCCTTGTTGAATCAGCAATTTCTCCACTCCCAACTTTTACTGGTATATCCCTACCAGACAGATTTAGTTTCTGTTTTGACGCACCAAAAGGGGAAGTAATTTTACTTCGTTTTGTTTTTGCGAATACACTTTCTGCGGCGGCTGTACCAAACCTTATTAACCCTTTGGTGGCGGTTGTATGCTTTCATTCCCTTTATTCTGTTTTCCTTTCACTGATAAGTAGACAACTATCTAATTCTCTCTAAAAAATGGAGACAATTTTTCAAAATTTATTTGCGATAAAACATCTCTCCAAAGTATTCTTCTTTACGCTGTGAGGCGGTTCCGCTATTGCGGAAGGGGGCTGTATAAAAAAAGAGTTCTCCATTGTATTGCCCTATGAGATAGCCCGATTCTTTCAGTTTGGTGATTGCGTCATAATATGCTGTCTTTTGGAAGCCTGTGGCTTTCTCATAGGCTTGTTTGGTTAAGGTAATACTTTCTTCGCTTTGGCTCGCAAGAAAGAGATAAAGGGCAAATTCACTCATTGTCATTGATTTGATTGCCTCTTGCCATTGCTCGTTTCCGATTTTAAGGAAACCGCTTTGACATTCTGCTTTTGTGATATGGATTTTCGGCATATGTTTTTACTCCTTTTATTGTTTCCTTCTGCCTCAAAAACGGCGACAAAAAAGAGAGGAGCAACAAAAAGCCAATGCTCCTTTGCCCCTCTCGCATATATATGAAACAACAATATCTGTTGTAGGATACGCTTTACTTATACATATTACTTACACATATATGTATACATTATTGAGGTGGGCTATACAGTTTTGAGACACAAGGAAAGGTTTGAGATTTTACAAAGAGAAAGAGAACTTAGAAGAGTGTTCCTCACTCATTTCTCTTTCTTTTTCTAATATTATTATACTTGAAATTTAAGGAAAAATCCAATTTTGAGAGGTGTCAAGTTTTTATTAGTGATGGCGGAACATATGAAAAAGCCTCCCACAAAGAGAGGCGAAAGGCTAATATTTTATCCATCATATACACTAAAGGCAGTAGTTACATCTAATTCTATCCCTTCATCGCCAAATTGATAAGGGATTTCTATCACATAGCCATTGCTCGAATATTCACAAAAAATATAACCATTTCTCACAGAATATGTTCCAGAATTTGAGCCTAACCCTGTTGTTACTTCAAATTTATTGGGTTCAAAAAATTCTATTTTATATGATGTTGAGGTTATATAAAATTTCCACCAATATCCATTAATTGCTTTAAGCTTTAACAAAACTGTTTTTAGGCAATAAAAGCCAATTCATTTTAGATTTACGATTAGGCACATCATTTGGAAAATACAGATGATGTGCCTATTTTTTATACTTATTTTTATAAACTTTCGTATTAAAAAAGAGAACCTTGTAAGGTTCTCTTTTATACATATAGCTTTTATTCAATAGGCTTTATAATATCCGCATAACTACTCCATGATAAACTTTGCTTATAAGCATCTACGGACTCTGCAGGAACATAAATTACCTGCGGAGGAGGATAGTCCCCAAAGATTGGCTTCGGAACCTCAACTTCCACTTCCATTCCCAAATTATCATCCCAAACAAATTGTTTTTCTGATGCTTTTGGCGGTTTTACAGCAAAAATTGTAAGTTCACGTAATTTTTCATTTTGCAATGCATAAGAGCCTATTTCATTAACTGTAGACGGCAATACAAGCTCTTCTACGCCGGATTGAGATATCATACCCCCACCTTCTTCAATAACCGTTAATCCCTCCGGCAGCTCTAAATGCTTTAAAGCCTCACATCCACCGAACAAGCTTTCCGTCATAATAAAGAAGCCATCATCATAATTAATAGTAGAATTGTATTCAACCTGTCTCGGCGGTATAAATTTTTCTCCACCTTCAATTACATCTTTATAGACTCCGCTTTTAAAACTAACCGATTCCAGACTTTTGCAACCACTAAACGCACCACTGAGCAGCCAAGCATCCCCTCCCGCCGCATAGGGGTCCATGCCATCGACAATTCCTTCTTCAGACAGATATAGATATGCTCTTATATACATCGGCGGAAGTTCAATTGACTTAAGACTTCTACAATCCGCAAACGCACTAAAACCTATTCTCGAAATTTTCTCCGGCATATCAACTGATTCAAGTTGTCTGCAGTTAGAAAAAGCATAGTCTTTAATCTCAAACACGCTATCGGGCAATGTTACGCTTAGGATAGTATTATTGTCAGCAAAAGCATACTCATCTATTACATTTACACCGTCAGGAACAACAACATGCGCTCTTTCACCCACATATCCACATAAAATAGTTTCCTCAACCTTATCACCGTCTATATCTTCATACTCCAGCAGATATTCCACATCGCTACCTGCATAGATTCCGGTATCTTCATCACCGATATACCAGTTTCCGTTTTCTCCGATATGCGGCGTTACGCCATCCTTGCCGTCGGCCCCGTCCTTGCCGTTAAGGCCGTCTTTGCCATCTGCCCCGTCTTTGCTCACAACATAGCCAGCATTTATAATATTACCGTCTGTGCATTCGATGATAAGATCGCCAGATTCATCTATATATGCAGTCTTAATTCCCACGCCTTCTATGCCATCCTTGCCGTCTTCTCCCTTGACATTGCCAACCTCAATAGAACTGCCGTCGCTCAATGTATACAGCAAATGACCATTCTCATCAATTTGAATACCTGTGACTGCCTTTGCCGAATTATCAGCAGAACATGCCGTAAACACAAATAGCAACAGCACGGCAATCATTAAACAAATCCCTTTTTTCATTTTCTCTTATCCTCTAATTACTTCCTTAAAAGTGTGTTTTACAATCTGCGGTGTTCCCGCCAATTTGATATACTTTGCGACGGTAGAACCGCTCCGCCCCAATCTTCTGCCGACGGCGGCGTAGCTGCCAAGTTCAGCATAAAGGCGGTTTATTTCAACAATTTCCTGCGGTGTTACCCGATTTGCCATAGCTTACTTCTTGTCCGTCGTGGCGGCGGACGATTCAGCCGGCGTTTCAACCGTCTGGACGATTACTTCCGTCTTGGTTGTGTTGCGTTTTACCCTCGCGTTGCTCTGCGTCAAAAGCCGTTTGTCTGTATCCGCCATTGCCGTTTCAAACGCTCTTTTGATTCTTTCAATCGGCTTTACCGGCTTTGCTCCATACTTTTCCAACCGTTCATTATCCTCGGCAATCTTGCGAAAGAAATTGTCTGGAATAATGATAATCTCCCTGTCTAAATCAATCGTTACACGCAATTTTGGTTCCTCCTTAAACAATAAAAAATGTACGAAATTCGGCGAAATACCGCTAATTCGTACATACCATTATATATATATATATATATATTCAACCACTTTTAAGAAAAAACTTTAATTTTCTTGGATTTTAGCGAAATACGCTGAATTTAAAGAAAATTCATTCAAATAGCTCTGATTTTAATAAAATCCGATGAATTTAACTGGAATTAATATAAATACAGTCAAATTCATACAATTTCATTAGAATTAAACCGTTTTCACTGCATTGAAATAATTCTCCCACAATGGAAAGGGGGATTGTTCCCCCCTCTTGCCGTCTCTTATATATTCGCCAATACGCCTGTCTTTCGTGCCGCCATCAGTATTTGGGTATCCTGAATGGCTTCTAAATAGCGTTGCGTAATAGCAATATTCTCATGCCCCAGCAGACGGCTTAAACTGTATAAGTCCAGACCGTTCTTCAACTGTTGGTGGGCGAATGTATGTCGGCATGTGTGGGGTGATACTCTTACGGCGGGATTGACTCCAACTGCTCTGGCGGCGGCTTTCATAAACTTAGCAATCCCTTCTTCGGTCAAGGGCTTTCCGTTCTTGCTTAAAAACACAAAATCCTTCGCGGGGCGGTAGTCAAAATAGCTTTTGCGGATTTCCAGATACTTCATCAGCCATTTGCTCACCAACGGATTTTTGGGTACAACCCGCTCGTTGCGTCCCTTGCCGTGAATGATAAAATAGCTGTCCTGTATCTGTTCCAATCGCATTTGTGTAAGCTCGCTGACGCGGATTCCCGTATCAAAGAACACCATCATAATCACACGGTTTCGTATGCTTAAATAGTCCATTCCTTTAAAATAGTGAATCAAGTCCGCAATCTCCCGCTCGGAAAAGGTGTGTATCAGCACTTTCGGCTCTTTGACATTTTTAATCCGCTCTGTCAATAGCTTGGGCGTGTATTCTTCCCGATAAGCATAGGCAAACAGACACTTAACCGCTTTTAATAAATCGTTGATATACGACGGCTTATTTCCCTTTAATTGGTATCCACTGATAAAGCCTTTGATATGGGCGGGGCTGACTTGTTCCAACGCTGTTATATCGTGTTGTGCTTCTACATAGTGAATAAAATACGCGACCTGTTTCTGATAGTTCTTTACAGTTTTGTCCGATAATTCCCACACTCTGCAATCAAACACAAACTCTTTCGCTAACTCTTTCAGCAACATAAAAATACCTCTTTTCCGTCGCTTTACACGATAGAAAAGAGGTATGAAAATGCTTTTCGTTTTTTGAACAGTTATCGTACCAAACAGACATTTTTCGCACCAGCGGCACTTTGTTTCAATATCTGTTTTTTACTTCAACTGCTCCAAAAACCCCATTCCAATGGTTTTTTACTTCGCATCTACAGAAGCCATGTGCTCAATGAGCATAACGACCTTGTTGGAATAACCCCACTCGTTGTCATACCAGGAGATGAGCTTCATGAAGTTGCCCGTCAGCGCGATACCGGCGGTAGCGTCGAAGATAGAGGTATGCGGGTCGCCCAGAATATCGCTGGAGACGATAGCGTCCTCAGTGTAAGCCAGAATGCCCTTCAGCTCGCCTTCGCTGGCTTCCTTAACAGCTGCGCAAACCTCTTCGTAGGTAGCTTCCTTAGCGAGACGGCAGGTCAGGTCAACTACAGAGCCATCAATCGTGGGAACACGCATAGACATACCGGTCAGCTTGCCGTTCAGCTCGGGAATAACCTTGCCAACAGCCTTAGCAGCGCCTGTGGAGGACGGAATGATGTTTGCGGAAGCAGCGCGGCCGCCTCTCCAATCCTTCTTGGAAGGACCATCAACCGTCTTCTGGGTAGCGGTGGTGGAGTGAACCGTGGTCATCAGGCCCTCAACCAGACCGAACTTGTCGTTAATAACCTTAGCCAGCGGAGCCAGGCAGTTGGTGGTGCAGGATGCGTTGGAGACGATGTCCATATCCTTGGTGTACTTGTCCTGGTTTACGCCCATAACGAACATGGGGGCATCCTTGGAGGGAGCGGAGATAACAACCTTCTTCGCGCCAGCTTCCAGATGAGCCTTTGCCTTGTCCATCGTGGTGAATACGCCGGTGGACTCCACAACGTACTCAGCGCCAACCTTGCTCCAGGGAATCTCAGCAGGGTTCATGCATGCGAACACCTTGATTTCCTTGCCGTTTACAATGATAGCATCCTCCGTGTTGGAAGCTTCGCCCTGGAATCTTCCCTGGATGCTGTCATATTTCAGCATGTAAACCATGTATTCCGGATCAATGAAGGGGTCATTGATGCCGACGATTTCTACATTGGGGTTGCTCACCGCCGCGCGGAAAACCAGGCGGCCAATACGGCCAAATCCGTTGATACCAACTTTAATTGCCATTGATAAAGTTCCTCCTTATAAATATATAGAGTTGATTTAGATACAGGGTTACTGTATTTTTTATCCCGATGGAATGACCGCCCCGCCCCCGCCGGAAAACGTCTCCGTCTTTGCGCAACGCCCATACACACCGCTTCTATTATATTACATCCACAGCGCTTTTTCAAGCTGTCCCGCGTGAAATCCCGCTGGATTTCGCAAAAAAGCCGCAGTTTTATTCCCTGCGGAAGTCGGAAATCACCCTGCGGACGATTTCCACATCCTTTTTCGAAAGCGCTGCCCTCTCAAGCATGTCCGGCCGTCTGGCGGCAGTCCGCAGGAGCGCCTGCTCCCGCTGCCATTCTTGGATTTTGGCGTGGTGCCCTGAAAGCAGAATCTCCGGCACCTTTAGCCCCCTGAACTCCGCCGGCCTAGTATATTGGGGGTATTCCAGCAGGCCATCATAGGTGAAGGACTCATCTCCTGCGCTCTCCTCATTTCCCAGTACACCCGGAATATGGCGCGCCACCGCATCTATGAGCACCATGGCCGGAAGCTCTCCGCCGGTCAGCACATAATCTCCAATGGACAGCTCCAAATCGATTTTTTCGTCGATAATGCGCTGGTCTATGCCTTCGTAATGGCCGCAGAGAATGTCAATTCTGTTGTATCCCGCTAGAGAGATTGCCGTCTCCATATCCAGCACCTTCCCCGCGGGAGACATATATATGGCAATGCTTCGCTCTGCCGGATGCGCCTGGGCCACGCTGTCCATACAGTCAAAGACGCTCTGGGGCGCGATGAGCATCCCTGCTCCGCCTCCAAAGGGCGCGTCGTCAACCCTTCTGTGCTTATCCTCCGTAAAGTCGCGAAAGTTATGCGTCTCCACCGTAAAACAGCCCGCTTCAATGCCCCGCTTCATCATGCTGGAGCCAGTGAAGCCGTCGAACATCTCAGGGAAAATGGTTAGCACGTGAAATTCAACCATCGACCCGCACCTCTTTGAGCCGCTTCCCATCTAGCACAATTCGCCCGGTCTCCAGATTCCGCTCCAGTATGACGCCCGGCGCCGCCGGGAAGAGAAAAGAGCGCTCCCCCTTCACCGCATAGACGTCCACCCCTCCGGTCTGCATAATCTCCTCCAACGTGCCCAGACAGGCGCCAGCGTCGTCATACACCGATAGGCCAATCAGGTCGGCAATGTAAAACGCTCCCTCCGGCAGCTTGGCCGCGTTGGCCCTGTCTACATAAACTGAGAGATTGCGCAGGGTTTCCGATGTGTTTCTATCCTCAATTCCGGCTAATTTTAAGTACGCGAACTGTTTATAAGTTCGCGCGCTTTCTACCTGAAATTTTTCGTATGTGCCTTTTTGCTTTAAATAGACGGTCTCCAAATCGTAAAACCTGTCCAAATCATCCACAAACGGCTTCAGCTTCACCTCGCCGCGAATTCCCTGCGGCTTGAGAATCTGCCCTATCTTCAAAAATTCCTTCAAATAATCTCCACCGTGACCTTTTTGTTTTCCTTTGTGGATGCGGCCTTGACCACGGTTCTGATGGCCTTGGCAATGCGTCCCTGCTTGCCAATGACCTTCCCCATGTCGTTCTCCGCCACCGTCAGCTCAATGACGGTGATGTCGTCCTTCTCCACTTCCTTCACCATGACCTTGTCTGGCTCGTCCACCAGGGACTTTGCCAAAAATTCCACTAATTCCAGCATCGCACTATCCTTTCGCTGAACCGCTTACTGAATCGCTCCGTTCTTCTTAAGCAACGCCCGCACGGTGTCCGTCGGCTGCGCGCCCTTTGCAACCCAGGCCGCTGCCTTCTCGTTATCCAGCTTGGTCTCCTTGGTCAGGGGATTGTAGTAGCCAATTTCCTCAATAAATCTGCCATCCCTGGGTGCGCGGCTATCCGCCACAACTACTCTGTAAAAGGGATTCTTCTTGCTGCCCATTCTTTTAAATCTGATTTTTACTGCCATAACCGTCTTTCTCCTTCAAACATTCATTTTATATTTGCTATGCGGAGAACCCTTTTAAAAGGGAAGCCCCATCATGCCTTTTCTTCGTTTGCCGCGGCCCGTCATCTGCTTCAGCATTTTTTTCATCTGTTCAAACTGGTTCAGCAGGCGATTTACCTCCTGAATCGTGGTGCCGCTTCCTGCGGCAATCCGCTTTCTGCGGCTGCCGTTGATAATTGCGGGGTTTTCCCGCTCTGCCATGGTCATGGATTTCGCAATGGCCTCTACACGTGCCATCTGCTTCTCATCCACCGTCATATTTGCCAGCTTATTTCCTCCTGGAAGCATGCCCAGAATTTCCTGCATCGAGCCCATCTTCTTCAGCTGCTGCATCTGCTCTAAAAAGTCGTTCAAATTCAGCTGGTCAGAGCGAATCCGCTGCTGCATCTCCAAGGTCTTTTTCTGGTCGAAGGCCTCTTCCGCCTTTTCAATGATGGAGAGGACGTCCCCCATGCCCAGAATTCTTGAGGTCATCCGGTCCGGATAAAACTGCTCCACATCCGTCAGCTTCTCTCCGGTGCCAATAAATTTGATGGGCTTGCCCGTGACGGCCTTGACGGATAGCGCCGCACCGCCTCTGGTATCGCCGTCGATTTTCGTCAGGATGACACCTGTCAGCTCGATTTCCTCATTAAAGGCCTTGGCCGCATTGACTGCGTCCTGACCCGTCATAGCATCCACCACCAGCAGGGTTTCGTGCGGCTGCGCCTCGTCCCGCAGCTGCTTCAGCTCTGCCATCATGGTCTCGTCGATATGAAGGCGCCCTGCCGTATCCAGAATCATCATGTCATTGCCGTTTTTTTCCGCGAATTTTTTTGCCTCGCGAAAGATTTTATAGGGTTTTTCCTGCCCCATCTCAAAAACAGGAACTTCCGCCTGCCCTCCTACTACCTTCAACTGGTCAATGGCTGCCGGCCGGTAAATATCGCAGGCCACCAAGAGCGGGCTCTTGCCCTTTTTCGTAAAATACTTGGCCAGCTTGCCGCACATTGTGGTTTTACCAGCACCCTGCAGGCCCGCCATAAGGATAATGGTAGGCGGGTTGGACGCAATTTTGACATCGCTAAGCCTGCCGCCCAAAAGCTCTGTCATCTCGTCGCGCACCAGCTTAATGACCTGCTGCCCCGGGGTGAGGCTCTCTAGAATCTCTTTGCCCACCGCCTTTTCCGAAAGGGTCTTAATAAACTGCTTTACCACCAGAAAATTGACGTCCGCCTCCAACAGCGCCAGCTTTACCTCCCGCATGGCCGCCTTAATATCCGCCTCGGAAAGCTTTCCCTTCCCTGTTAGCTTTTTAAATACATTTTGCAGCTTGTCTGCCAAACCTTCAAATGCCATGTTCTTCTCCGTCCTCGTCCCAAATGCTTCTGAGGTGCGCCGCAGCTGCCCGCAGGCCTGCCTCAGCCTCCGTGCCCGCTGCCAGTCGCTCAATCTCACCTGCCTGCTTCAGCGTGGCCTTATATTTCTCCAAAAGGCCCAGCTGCCCCTCCAGGCTGCTCAGCTTATCGCTGCTGCGCTGAATCAGGTCTAAAACGGCCTGCCGGCTGATTGCCATGTTCTCCGCCGTCTCTGCCAGAGAAAAATCCTGGTTGACATACATATCCATAGCCTGCCGCTGCTTTTCCGTCAGCAAGCCGCCGTAAAAATCCAGCAGGAGAGACATATCGAAGCTCTTTTCCATCTGCAACCCGGCCGTAACCTTTCATCAATCTGTCAAGCAAAAATACTTGACAGAGTTATCATAGCGGTTTCCTTCTTTTTTGTCAAGGGATTTTTTTCATTTTGTCTATGACAGAACGGGTCCCATGCGCTATAATCATAGCAGCATAATAAAGGAGGGATTTCATTTTGAAAGCTATCATCAAATCAGGGCTGGGCATCCTGCTTTGCGCCGTCCTTTCCCTAGCTATTTTTACTGGCTGCGGGCCGGCTGCGCCTTCTTTGCCAGCGTCCTCTGCCACTGCTGCAGCGTCGTCGGCTCCTACGGAAGCTCCTACTGTTACCGTCAGCCCCACGGAGGCGCCGGCTTCCCCCACCGCCATGCCGACAGCCGTGCCTGTCCTTCTCCCTGAGGATATGCCCCAGGATTTTGTCTTTTCCAGCGGGGCGGGCGGCTGGCAAACCAACCTGACGCTAAATCGGGATGGCTCCTTCACTGGCACCTACAGCGATTCCGAGATGGGAGACCAGAGAGACGATTACCCCCATGGCACCGTCTACATCTGCGAATTCAGCGGCCAGTTTAGCAATCTGGAGCAGCTTGACGAGCACACCTACTCTATGACCCTGAAAAGCATCTCCAGCCAAAGGGAGGATGGCGAGGAGTGGATTGAAGACCAAATTCGCTACATCGCCTCTGAGCCCTACGGACTGGAAAGCGGAACAAGCTTCCTGCTCTACGCGCCAGATACGCCAGTAGAGGAACTCTCAGAGGATTTTCTCAGCTGGTGGCCCGGCCGCTATGTCATGGGCGATGAGGAGCCGCCGGCCACTCTATCCTACTATGGCCTCTGCAATGTAGAGACAGGCTACGGCTTTTTTGCCCAAGCCTCCTAGCCAAAAAGGCGGGAGGAAGTCCTCACCGCCTTTTTCCCCACGCTGCGGCTGGTTTCATCCTGCCGCGGTCTTTTTTTATTCCGCCTCTGGGGTTGCCGTAGCCTCCGGCGCCGTATAGACTGCGTCAAAGGCGTCCTTCAACGTATTGCTGCCCGTAAGCGCCCCGTCTACATCGTCCACCAACGCTTCCGCGCGCCTGTTTCTGTCGTTATCCTCCACGTCAGGCTCCTCATCCAGAATAAAGGTGCTGACCAGGGTTTTTTTCTGTGCATCGCTGAGCTCGTCCCAGTCCTCCCGAGTAAATTCATAGTATTTCTCTATGTTAGTGGGGCGGCTCTTGTCAATCGTAGCCGTCGGGCTCGGCGAGGGAGTTGCCTCTGCCGCAGGAGACGGCGTCGGCGTCCCTTCCTCCTGAGCAGCTCCGCATCCTGCCATCATCAATGCCCCCAGTAGCAAGACCGCAAAAATCAAGCCAACCTTTTTCATTCTCGTTCCTCCTTGTCAGTCCAGCAGCGCCTTCGCAAAATCCGACGGAGAGAATCGCTCCAAATCGTCGATGCCCTCCCCTACGCCAATATATCTCACCGGCACATTCAGCTCGTTTTTAATGGCGCAGACCACGCCGCCCTTAGCCGTGCCGTCCAGCTTCGTCAGGACAATGCCGTCAATACCAGCCACCGCGGCGAATTCCTTTGCCTGAACAATGGCGTTCTGGCCTGTGGTTGCGTCTAGCACCAGCAGCGTTTCCCGCTTGGCCTCCGGGTATTCCCGGTCAATGACGCGCCTGATTTTCTCCAGCTCGCTCATCAGGTTTTTCTTGTTGTGAAGCCGCCCCGCCGTATCGCAGATGACCACATCACTCTTTCTGTGCTTGGCAGAATCAATGGCATCATAGACCACCGCTGCAGGGTCATGGCCCTCGCCGTATTTCACAATGGGGACGTCCGCCCGTTTTGCCCAAATAGAGAGCTGCTCTGCCGCTGCTGCCCGGAAGGTATCTGCCGCCGCCAACAGCACACTCTTTCCCTCCTTTTTATAAAGGTTTGCGATTTTCCCGATGGATGTCGTCTTCCCTACGCCGTTCACGCCTACCACCAGAATCACCTTGGGGAATTGCTCCTCCTCTGCCTCATAGGTAACCAACTCCTCCAAAAGCTCCTGAAGAACGCTCCGCACCTGAGCAGAATCCCTGATTTTTTCCTCTTTAATGCGCTCCCGCAGCTGCTCCATGACTGTCTCCGTGGTGGCATAGCCTAAATCGCAGAGAATCAGCGTCTCCTCCAGCTCCTCCAGCAAGTCCTCATCCACACTTTTAAAGGCGGCAAAGACGCTGTTTAGCTTGTCTGAAAAATTGTCTCTTGTCTTTGCCATGCCGCTTTTTAGCTTTTCAAAAAATCCCATACGCTTCTCCTATTGGTTTATTTTTACGGACACCAGCTTCGAAACGCCCTTTTCCTCCATCGCCACGCCATAAAGAGCGTCGCAGAGGGCCATCGTCGGCTTTCTGTGGGTAATGATCAAAAACTGGGAGTCCTTCAGTCCCCTCAAATATGTGCCAAACCGGACCAGATTTGCGTCGTCCAGCGGCGCATCGATTTCATCCAGCAGACATACGGGGGACGGATTAATCTTAATCATGGCGAACAGCAGGGCGATGGCTGTAAGCGCCCGCTCCCCGCCAGAGAGCAGGGACATATGCTGTAGCCGCTTGCCCGGCGGCTCCGCCTCAATCTGAATGCCGCACTCCATAATATCCCCCTCTTCCAGAGAGAGCCTTGCCCGCCCTCCCCCAAACAGGGTTTGAAAAATCTCCACAAAATTTCTATTAATCTGCTGAAATTTCTCCTGAAAAATCTCCTTCATCGATGCCATCAAATCGGCAATCACTCTGCTCAGGTCTGCCTCTGCTTTGGTCAGGTCGTCCCGCTGGAGGCGCATCTGCGCCGCCCTATCCCGCAGAGCCTCGTATTCCTCCACTGCCGTGGGATTGACGGGCCCAAGTTCACGGATTCTGCCCCGCACTGTTTGCAGCTCCCTGACGCACTGGCTATATGGCAGCTCTATTTTCAGCTTTGCCGCCCCGCTATAGGTCAGCTCATAATCCTCCCAAAGCCGCGTCTCTGCCGCCTCAAGGGCTGCCTGCACCTTCTCCAGCTGTCCTTCCAGCTTCCACTTGCTCTCTGCCAGCTCGCTGCGCTTCAGCTGGAAGTCTGCCATTTCCTTCTGCTTTTCCTGTAGCTGGCTGCGCAGCCGCTGTTTTTCCTCGTCTGCCTGCAAAATAGCCTGCTCTGCCTGGCTCAGAGTGGTTCGAAGCTCTGCGCCTCTGGTCTCTAAGGCCTGTCCTTCCTGCTCCAGCTGCCTCAGCTGAACCTCCAGGGCTGCTGTCTGCTGGGCTCTAGCCTGGCGTGCCGTTGCCATTTGGCTCAGCTCTCCTTCAATCCGCGCTCTGTTATCCCGGGCTGCCTGGGCATCCTTCCCCAGCTCTGCCCGCTTGACGGCCATGGCGTTCCACTGGTCTGCAAGCGCGTCCAGCTGCTCCCGGCCATGCTCTGCAGGCGCAGCTTCCTCCAGCGCCTGCTGCACTTGGGCCAGAGAGGCGTTTTTTTCCTCCAGACTGGCCTTCAGCGCCGCGTCTTTTTCCTGGAGCCGCTCCAGAGATAGCTTCAAAATATCCCGCTGACTCTCCATCGTCTTGCCCCGGGCTATGGCAGTTTCCAGCAAGGTATCCGAAGAAGTCATTTTCTCCCGCTCGGCCGCCATGCTGACCTCCGTCTCCTGCAATTCCTTCAAAATTTCGTCGCCCTGGGCTTTATTGCTGAAAATAACCTCCTGCTGCTTCGCTAAATCCTCTTCTGCTGCCGCCAGCAGCTCCTGCCGCCGGGCCATCTCCGTCTCCAGGTCATGGAGCTGCCTCTCTCTGGCCAGCAGGTCGAATCTTCCCTTCTGCGTGCTGCCGCCCGTCATACTCCCTCCCGGTCGAAGCACATCTCCCTTTAGCGTCACAGCCCGGAAGGCATATCCTCCCTCTCGCATGATGCGGATGGCGTTATCCATATTGTCCACGATGATGGTCCGCCCCAGCAGATAATCCACCGCGGGTCTGGCCTCCGGCTGGCAGAGAACCGCCTCGCTTGCCACTGCCAGAAAGCCTTTCTGACCAGCCAGCCTACGCTCCCGTTCGGACAGGAAGCCCACCTTCAGCGCCTTGGTTGGCAAAAAGGTCACCCGACCCAAGCGCCTTTCCCGCAAAAATTCAATGGCATACTTTGCGTCGTATTCATCCTTGACCACGACGTTTTGCAGTGCGCCGCCCAAAATAGCCTCAATGGCCGTCTCGTATTGGTCTGGCACCTCTATCAGCTCCGCCAGCGTGCCAATCAGCCGCCGCCCCAGCTCTGGGCTCCGTTTTCCTGCCGTCATCAGCTTTTTTACGCTGTCTGCGTAGCCCTCGTATTCCGCCTTCATCTCTGCCAGCAGCTTTTTTCTCGTGGCCACATCCTGGGCGGCTCTTTTTGCCGCCTCCAGCCGTTGGGTCATAGCAGCGGCAGCGTCCCGCTGGACTGCCAGCCGCGCCCTGCTTTCGTTGAGCTGGGCTGTCAGCGCCTGCTTCTTCTCCTCCAGGCCACGTGCTTCCGCCCGTTCCGACGCTACGGCCCGTTGCCGCGTCTCTACCTCTCTGGCGTTTTCCCGCAGACGCTCCTCCAGCTCCCTTTCCCTTTCCTCCACGCCGCGCAACTCTGCTGTCGTCCTGGAAAGGTCACTGTTTTCCATGGAGATTTCGTCCAGCAGCTCCAGCCGCCGAGCCTGCAGGCTTTCCTGCTGTTTTCTACTCTCTTCCAGAGACGCAGCCAGCATATCCCGCTGGGCTGCCAGTTCCTCCATCTCCGCCTCGCAGGCAGCCAACGCCCTCTCTGCCTCGTCCAGAGCTTCGCTCATCTCCTCCAGCTGCCGCTCCCGCTCCAGCCGTTCCGTCTCATTTCCCTGGCCCTCCTGAGCTAACCTGGCCTGCTGCTCCCGGGCGCTTTTCAAACGCTCTGCCGTCAATTGCTGCTGGCCGGCAATGCGCTCTGCCTCGGTCGTCAGCTCTGTCCGCCCTGCGGCCAATCTATCGTATTCCTCTTCCCTTGCTTCCACCTGTTGGGACAGGCTTTCAATCGCC
>DBGCIZ010000040.1:0-4577 GCA_048355355.1 Christensenellaceae bacterium
GGAGCAGAGGAACAGCCCTGCTAGCAGGCCCAGCAGGACGATGCCCCAGGTGCTCTTAATGGTCAGCATCAGCTGAGGCAAAAGCTCTGCCCCTGTGCTCATGGTCTGCAAAAGCCCAAGCATTGCCTGCAAAATGTCCCCCGTCCAGGCCAGCAAAGGCGGACAGATGCAATATAGCATAACGACGACAAACAACACGGGAATGAGAACTGCGCCGTAAGCAATCACCACCAGATTGAGCAGGGCGCTGGGCAGCCAGAATTTGTTAGACATATTGATGGAAATAGGCGCCGTCCCCAGAGTAGCGCCCAGCGTGGCCCCCAGGGTGGAGGCCAATGAGGCCAGCTTTTTGGGCAACGCCCGCTCTACGACCGGCGAGACGCACAAAATCCCGAAAATCGCAGCAAAGGAAAGCTGAAGGGATGCGTCAAAGACAGCTGCGGGATTTCCCAGGGCAAAGGCCAGAAACGCAGCTGATAGCAAAGTGAGGGAATCCGGCCTCCTGGCCAAATAGGTGGCCACCGTGTAGAGGGCAAACATCAGCCCTGCCCGGATGGCGGAGGTTTTCAGCCCCGTCAGGGCAATGTAAAACAGAAGAAATCCCATCAATAAACCTATATATAGTTTTTTATTGATATTTAACTTATTCAATAGAAAGGAAAGCACCCCTGCAATGATGCAGACATGCAAACCAGAGACGCAGAGAATATGGGAAATGCCCGTATCCCGGAAGGAATCCATTGTCTGGTCGCTCAGCGCCTCGTCCATGCCCAGAAAAAGAGCCTTTCCAATAGCAGCTTTCGATCCCAGCAATTCATCCATCTTCTCCCCAATCTCTTCTCGCAGGTCGTTGATGCTGCTGCGCCAATCTGCCGCCTCGCCCTGCTTTACCATATCAGAGGCTGTTGCCGTGTAATCCACTCCAATTGCCGCGTAGTAAAGACGGCTGTCAAATCCAAAGGGATATCCCGCGCCTTTTGGCCTTTTTAAAGTTCCGTGGAAGGTAACCAGGTCGTCTACAGAAAAGCCCTGGCCGCTATAGTCGGTCAGGCGGACGTCTCCGATGCTCTCTCCGTTTGCTGTCGCCTCTGTCAGGCGGTATATCATGCTGTTTCCCGATGGCTCTGCCTCGCTAATCCGCCCTGTAACGGTGGCCTCCTCTTCCCAGCTGGGCGCCGCATCCCACGCTTCCATATAGGCTGAAAAGTAAGCCGCTCCCGCCATGCAGACCGTAATCATCGCCCAGATTAACATTTTTCTTCCAAATAAAAAGTGCAGGCCTATGCAGCCTGCCCCAATCCCTAAAAATATGAGCCAACTCCATCCCACCGCCTCTGCCAGCAAAATTCCAAGCAAAAACGATGACGCCGCAAAAAATAAAATCCGGCGAGAGAGCAGCGGCCCGTCAAATTGCTTCATGTTCCATCTCAAATACCTGCCCCTGTTCGGCCAGAATACTGTTTCCGGTCAACTCCGCGGCAATTTCCTCTCTCGTATAAAGAGGGGAAAGGTGTGTAACCACCGTCTGCGCCGCTTCCGCGCCAGCCTGGCATGCCTCTCTTACGGTCATATGGGGCGCTCCCTCTCCCCCATGGCGCTCCAACAGGCCGCCGTCCGCCAGGAACAGATCCGCCCCCGCTACGAAAGGCCCCAAATCCGCCGTTGCGTTGGTGTCGCCCGAATAAACCAGGCGTTTTCCACCCGCGCTGACTGACACGCCGTAGGACTCCACCGGATGGCAGACCTGCTGAAAGGCAATATCCAATTCCCCAATGGTGTACATGGCGCCGTCTGATATATACACCACGTCAAAGGTATCCCCTGTCGTCGCCAGCTTTGCCAATTCCGCCGGTGTTCCCGGCAAAAACACGGTCTGCCGCTTTATCTGCGCGCCACGGCTCCGCATAATATCAATGGCGTACTTCCAGACAAATAAGTCCGAAATATGGTCGTGATGAAGATGGGAGAGGATGATTGCATCCATATCCCCCAGGCCAATATGCCGCTGCAGCTCTGCCAGAGAGCCATTGCCCATGTCTATCAGCAGGTTTGTCCCCCCATGCTGCACCAGATAAGAGGAGCATGCTCCTCCCGGCCCCATGGCCGGGCCTTGGCACCCTAAAATCGTCAGCTTCATTTTTTCTCCCCGTATTCTGCAATCTTTACCTTAATCGCCTCCACCACATTCCCCTCCAAAAAGGTTCTGGCCTGGCGAATCGTGCTCTTAATTGCCTTTGCGTTAGAGCTTCCGTGCGCCTTAATCACGCCTGCATTAACCCCCAGCATCAGGGCGCCGCCATATTCCGTATAGTCCATCTGCTTCTTAAAGCTGCGAAAAGCAGGCTTCGCCAGGGCAGCCCCCAGCTTGCCCCGCGTGGAGCTCGTCAGCTCGTTTTTCAACATGTGCATCAGCACCTTTGCGGTGCCCTCTAAAAATTTCATGAGCACATTGCCCGTGAATCCGTCGCAGACTACCACGTCCGCCGCGTCCATCAGAATCTCCCTGCCTTCAATATTGCCGACAAAGTTGATGTCGCTTTCCTTCAGCAACTGATATGCCTCTTTCGTCAGGGCGTTGCCCTTTTCCTCCTCGGCGCCATTGTTAATCAGGCCGACTCTCGGGTTCTTTTTCCCCATGACCTCCTCGGCATAGATGCTGCCCATAATGCCAAACTGCTTCAAATGGCTGGGCTTACAATCTACATTTGCGCCGCAGTCAATCAGCAAAACACCGCCGCCCAAAGACGGCAAAACCGGCGCCAAGGCCGGGCGCTCCACTCCCTTAGCCCGTCGCACAATCAGCGTAGAGCCGGCAATGGCCGCTCCAGTGCTTCCCGCCGTTATGAAAACATCTCCCTGGCCTTCTGCCACCATGCGCATACCCACTACCATGGAGGCATCCTTTTTCTTTCGCACCGCGTTGACGGGCGGCTCTGCCATTTCGATCTCTTCCCTGGCGTCTACGATTTTGACTCGCTCCATATCTGGCCGGGGCAAGCCCGCCTCGATTACCTCTTGCTTGCCTACAAAGGTAATCTCAATATCCTGAAATTCCTCCAGCGCCAGCAGCGCGCCGTTTAAAATCTCGGCTGGGGCATTGTCTCCGCCCATGGCATCTATGATGATTCTGTACATGACAAGGCATCCTTTCTGATTGTTTATCATTTACATTATATTTGATTCCTTCCGGTATTTCAACCTATCCTTTGATCAGTGCATTTTTGCTGTTTCCAATCAAATCAAATCGCTTCGCCTTTAGAAGGGCTTTCTTTACCAAAGGGTAATTTTCCGGCTTGTTAAACTGCAGCAGCGCCCGCTGCATGGCCCGCTCCTCCTGGGATTTGGGCACATATACCTTTTTCAACGTAAAGGGGTCTAGCCCGGTGTAATACATGCAGGTAGCAGCCGACCCTGGCGTGGGGTAAAAATCCTGCACCTGGTCTGGCACAAAGCCGCTCTTTTTCAAATATTCCGCCAGTTCAATGGCGTCTTGCAGGGTGCAGCCCGGATGGGAGGCAATAAAATAGGGCAACACATACTGCTTCTTCCCGGCCCACCTGCTGGCTGCGTTAAATTTGCGGACAAAGGCCTCGTACACGTCTATCCCGCACTTTCCCATAATGTCCAGAACTTCTTTGGAGCAGTGCTCCGGGGCCACCTTCAGCTCTCCGCTGGTATGATATCTTGCCACCTCATCGATAAACCGGCCTGATTTCTCCTGCAAGGCATAGTCATAGCGAATGCCAGACCGAATAAACACCTTTTTGACTCCCTCTACCTGGCGAACCGACCGAAGGATGTGGATATACTCCGAATGGTCTGCATTCAGGTTAGAGCAAGGCGCCGGCGCCAGGCACCGCCGCTTGACGCACATCCCCGTTTTTTCCGCCTTTTTGCAAGGCAAATGGGTAAAGTTTGCCGTCGGCCCGCCCACATCGTGAATATATCCCTTAAAATCCCGGTCCTTTGCCAGCTCCTGCGCCTCTTGGACGATGGACCCGCAGCTGCGGGACTGAATATATCTGCCCTGATGAAAAAAGATAGCGCAAAATGCGCAGCTTCCAAAGCAGCCACGGGAGGACGTAATGGAAAATTTAACCTCCTCCAGGGCGGGAATGGGCTCCCGATAGGCGGGATGGGCTCGTCGCTCAAAGGGCAGGGAATAGACAAAGTCCATCTGCTCCCTGGTCAGCGGCTCTGCTGGCGGATTCTGCACCAGAACCCGGTCTCCGTGGGGCTGGATCACCACCCTCCCCCTGCGGTAATCCTGCTCCTCATATTGAATGGCAAAGGTCCTGGCGTATTTTAGTTTGTCCCGCGCTACCTCTTCATAGGAATCCACCAAAATTTTTTCGTCATACACAGAGTCCGCAGAATCTGCCAAATAGGCTGTTCCGCGGATATAGGTAATATCCTGGATGCGCAGGCCGCTTTCCAGGGCCTCTGCCAGCTCCCGCAGCGGATTTTCCCCCATGCCATAGATGAGCAGGTCTGCCCCAGAGTCCCATAAAATCGAGGGGCGGACTCTATCGTCCCAATAGTCGTAATGGGCAAAGCGCCGCAGACTCCCCTCTACG
>DBGCIZ010000041.1:0-3852 GCA_048355355.1 Christensenellaceae bacterium
AATGGCACAGGAAAAAACTTTATGCGGGGAAAATGCTAGCAATGAGAAAAAGCTGTTGCCCAAAATGATTCCGGTATATTTTTTATTTTAAGGAGAGTAGAGATGGAGGAAGTAAAGAAAAAGGGAGTCAAATATTGGCTAGATAGGTACTTTGTTCAGGCAATGAGTGCAATGGCTTTGGGGCTGTTTGCATCCTTAATCATTGGGCTGATTATTTCCCAGCTGGGGAAGATAACGGGCCTAAGCTTTCTTACGGATATTGCCAGTGTTCTTAGCGCTGATTCGCCCGTGGTCGGTTCGGCCATAGGCGTGGCCATAGCCTGGGGCTTAAAGGCAAAGCCGCTTGTGGTGTTCTCCTGCGCTGCCGTGGGGGCCCTCGGGTATAATCTGGGTGGGCCGGTAGGCGCCTATATTGCGGCAACCGTAGGGGCGGAGGTAGGGCAGCTCGTTGCGGGGAAGACGCCTATTGATATCATCGTTTCGCCGATTGTCACAATTTTGGCTGGCGGCGTCATTGCGCTCTTGGTTGGCAAGCCCATCAACGGATTTATGACGTGGCTGGGGCAGGTAATCATGAGCGCGACTGAGCTAGCGCCGCTGCCGATGGGAATAATCGTTTCGGTTATCATCGGGATGGCGCTGACGGCGCCAATTTCATCGGCCGCCATATGCATCATGCTGGATTTAAGCGGGTTGGCGGCGGGTGCGGCCGTGGTAGGCTGCTGCGCAAATATGGTGGGCTTTGCCGTTATGAGCGTAAAGGACAACGGCTGGGGAAGTCTTCTATCTGTGGGGATAGGGACATCTATGCTACAGTTTGGCAACATTATGAGGCGGCCGCAGCTCTGGATTCCCCCCATCCTGACCTCCGCCATATTAGGGCCCATCTCTACGTGCATTTTTAAAATGGAAAATATCCCCTCTGGCGCAGGAATGGGAACCAGTGGCCTTGTAGGTCAATTTGGAGCGTTTTCGGCCATGGCGGATTCAATAGGCGCCGTCAATACCCTTTTAGAGGTTTTATTGATGCACTTTATCCTGCCGGCAGCAATTACCTTTGCATTTTATATGCTCTTAAAGAAAATTGGTTGGATAAAGGACGGAGATTTGAAGTTAAAGGCAATCGATTGATTGGACAAGACTTCTAAAATAAGCAGGCGTGGATGCGCAAGTTGCACCGCGCCTGCTTTATTGCAGCCTGCTTTATTGCAAGCTTTTGCTCATACATAAAAATGAGACACATCATGTTTTGCACAAATGATGTGTCTCATGTAATTTTAGCAATAGCCTATCGGCCGACTATTTCATTGCCTCTTCTACTGCTACGGCAACTGCAACGCTTGCGCCGACCATGGGGTTGTTGCCCATGCCGATAAGGCCCATCATTTCCACATGAGCGGGAACGGAGGAGGAGCCTGCGAACTGAGCATCGCCGTGCATTCTGCCCATCGTGTCCGTCATACCATAGGAGGCAGGGCCAGCAGCCATATTATCCGGGTGGAGGGTTCTGCCAGTGCCGCCGCCGGAGGCAACGGAGAAGTACTTCTTGCCATTCTCAATGGCCCACTTCTTGTAGGTGCCTGCAACGGGATGCTGGAAGCGGGTGGGGTTAGTAGAGTTGCCGGTGATGGAAACGTCCACGCCCTCATATCTCATAATGGCAACACCCTCAGAGACATCGTCAGCGCCATAGCACTTTACGCTGGCGCGCTCACCCTTGGAGTAGGGCTTTTCCCAAAGGACTTTGAGCTCGCCGGTAGCATAGTCATATTCCGTCTCCACATGAGTGAAGCCGTTGATTCTGGAGATAATGTGTGCAGCATCCTTGCCCAGACCATTCAGGATAACGCGGAGGGGCTTATTGCGAACCTTGTTGGCAGTTTTGGCGATACCAATTGCGCCCTCTGCTGCGGCAAAGGACTCGTGACCAGCCAGGAAACAGAAGCAGTCCGTTTCCTCACGGAGGAGCATAGCTGCCAGATTGCCATGGCCCAGACCGACGCTTCTCTGATCTGCCACAGAACCGGGGATGCAGAACGCCTGCAAGCCGATGCCGATGGCCTCAGCAGCGTCCGCAGCCTTCTTGCATTCCTTCTTTAAAGCGATGGCTGCCCCCAGGGTATAGGCCCAAACAGCATTTTCAAAGGCGATGGGCTGAACGTTGCGGACGATAGAATCCACATCTAAACCCTTGTCGACGGTGAATTGCTTGACCTCCTCCAGAGAGGAAAAGCCGTATTCAGCCATGCAGGCCTCTATTTTTTTGATTCTTCTATCATAACCTTCAAATTGTACCATTATTACCGCACCTCCTTACTGTTTTCTCGGGTCGATATACTTGACGGCTTCGTCATAACGGCCGTATGTGCCGATGTTCTTCTGATATGCTTCTCTGGGGTCGACGCCATTGCGGATGGCCTCCATCATCTTGCCCAGGTGCACAAATTTATAGCCGATTACTTCATCGTTTTCATCCAGAGCCATTTCGAGGCAGTAGCCCTCTGCCATTTCAAGATAGCGGACGCCCTTGGCGTTGGTGCCATACATGGTGCCAACCTGAGAGCGGAGCCCCTTGCCCAAATCCTCCAGGCCAGCGCCGATGGGCAGACCGTTTTCAGAAAAGGCGGTCTGGGTACGGCCATAGGCGATTTGCAAGAAAAGCTCTCTCATAGCGGTATTGATGGCGTCGCAAACCAAATCCGTATTCAACGCCTCCAGCAAGGTTTTGCCGGTTAAGATTTCAGCGGCCATAGCGGCGGAATGGGTCATGCCGGAGCAGCCCAGGGTCTCAATCAGAGCCTCCTGAATAATGCCGTCCTTGACGTTCAGCGTCAGCTTGCAGGCACCCTGCTGGGGAGCGCACCAGCCTACGCCGTGGGTCAGACCAGAAATATCGCTGATTTCCTTGGATTTGACCCATTTGCCCTCTTCAGGAATGGGCGCCGGACCATGCTTGGGGCCTTTTTTTAAACATACCATCTCTTCCACTTCTCTGGAATATTGCATGAAGATGTCCTCCTTTGAATAGTGTGTTCCCAATTTATTGCAGCATAAGCCGCATACGCATATATTATAACAGCTTTTAGGCCAATAGGAAAGGAGAAAATGTCAAAAAAAAAGAATTGGCAACAAAATTGCCCTGGGGCAGGATAGGGCAGTGAAGGCCGGGACAAGGGAAACTTGTAATCTGAAAGAGGGAGAGGTGGAATTAAATTGTGCTCCTCTCTTGATATGATGGGAAAATAACGGTATAATGACGCTAAGCAGATTTTTTGAAGGCGGCGCGTCGGTGCAAGGCACAGGCGGCCGTGTTGCACCGATTTTTCCGTACCTATGGGGAAGGGAGTCCCTTGTTGCGGAGAAACCGGAAAAATAGCAGAAATTGGAGCGACAGATATGGACTACAGATTTGCAAAACGGTATGATGGCATAACGGGCAGCGCGATCAGGGCGATTTTTTCCCTGCTGAGCGACCCGGAGATTATATCCTTTGCCGGCGGGAATCCCTCGCCGGAAACCTTTCCCAAGGAAATTTTAGCGGACATGGCAAAGGACCTGCTGGATGAGCAGGGCGACTCCATTCTTCAATACGGCGGTACAGCCGGCATCCCCCAGTTGCTGAACGCGGTGCAGGCCAAGTTTGAGCGAGAGGGCCTGGCCCCCAAGCCGGAGGAGCTGATTATTCTTTCTGGCTCATCCCAGGGCATCGAGCTTTTGACCAAGGCTATGGTGGACCCGGGAGATGTAGTGCTGGTGGAATCCCCCACCTTTTTAGGGGCGCTGCAGTCCTTTTTGCTCTATCAGGCCAAGCTGGTGGGTGTAGAGACAGACGAGGAGGGCATCCTCCTGGAC
>DBGCIZ010000042.1:0-9720 GCA_048355355.1 Christensenellaceae bacterium
GCAGCGGCGCCCAGGGGCTCCCCGGGGACTGGTCCTCGCCCTCCCGCTTTGTCCGCCTGGCCTTTTTAAAGCGGTTTTGCGCCAAGGGCCAGGGAGAGGAGGAGGCCGTGACAAGGCTGTTTCGCGTCATGCAGAGCGCGGCCTTTCCCCTGGGCATGGTGCGGGTGACGGAGCAGGGCCACGTGACCCAATACGACGAGGACGTCTCCCCCTATGACTACACCATCTATACGGCAGTGATGTGTGGGGAGTCCCTGCGGTATTACTGGACTACCTACGAGAATATGCGGGTGCAGTATGTGGATTTAAACCAGCTGATGCGCCGGGGAGAGGCGCTCCAGTTCCCCCTGGAGCGGCAGGCGGATTTTTTGCAGCGTCAGCCGGAAGAGGGCTTGGCAAAGAAGGAGAATTGCCAAGGGGCGCAGAACATTGTAGAATAAGACAAAATCAAGAGAAAAGGGGGAGGAGAGATGAAACTGCGGTTTATCCCCGTGGCGGGAGACGACCAGGAGGCAGTGGAGAGGCTTTCGCGCCTGGCTTCCCAGATTGTCAAGGAGCATTACGACCCCATCATCGGGCCGGAGCAAAACGACTATATGATTGAACAATACCAGTCTGCCTCGTCTCTGGCGGCCCAGATTGGCCGGGGCTGCCGCTATTACAGGACGGAGGCGGGCAGCGAGGACGCCGGCTTTTTCGCCATTGAGCCGCGGGAGGGGGGCGTGCTGTTTTTAAGCAAATTTTACCTGAGGAAGGAATTCCGCCGCAAGGGCATTGGCCGAAAGCAGCTGGAGTTTATCGAGGCCAGGGCCAGGGAGCTGGGGCGGCACACCGTCCGCCTGACGGTCAACCGAAAGAATTTGGGCTCCATCGAGGCGTACCGCCACTTGGGCTTTCACGTGGCGGGGGAACAGGCCACGGACATTGGCCATGGCTTCGTGATGGACGACTATGTGATGGAAAAAGAGGTGTGAGGAAGCCTTCACCATAGAAAGATAGAGGAGGAAGAGACATGGTATTCATCTGTTATCCGAAATGCTCCACCTGCGCCAAGGCGAGAAAATGGCTGGACGACAATGTGGAGACATACGAGGAGCGGGACATCAAGACGGAAAACCCGTCCTACAGCGAGCTGAAGGAATGGCAGGAGCGGAGCGGCCTGCCTGCCCGGCGCTTTTTCAACACCAGCGGCCGGCTCTACCGGGAGCTGGGGCTGAAGGAAAAGCTGCCCCACATGAGCGAGGAGGAGCAGCTCCGGCTGCTGGCATCGGACGGCATGCTGGTCAAGCGGCCCATCCTGCTCACGGAGGAGGGCGTGCTCATTGGGTTCCGCCAGGAGGAGTGGGAGGAGCATGCACTTTAAGGAGGCGAAGGGGCTCCTCTCCGCCCAAAACGGCATGAATCTCTACCGGGGATGCACCCACGGGTGCATCTATTGCGACGCAAGAAGCCGCTGCTACCAGATGGAGCACGCCTTTGAGGACGTGGAGGTGAAGGCCAACGGGCCGGAGATGCTGGAATACGCCCTGCGGCACAGGCGGCGCAAGGGGATGATTGCCACCGGGGCCATGACAGACCCCTATATGAAGGAGCTGGAGCCCTTGGGCTATACGAGAAGGTGCCTGGAAATCATAGAGAAATACGGCTTTGGGCTGGCCATCCAGACCAAGTCGGCCCGTATTCTGCGGGATTTGGATTTGCTGGAGGCCATTCACCGAAAGGCCAGGTGCGTGGTGCAGATGACGCTGACCACCTACGACGACAGGCTGGCGAAAATCCTGGAGCCCAACGTCTCAACCACGGGGGAGCGGTTTCGGGCCTGATGGCCCTGCGCCAGCGGGGCATCCCCACGGTGGTCTGGATTTGCCCCATCCTGCCATATTTGAACGACACGGAGGAAAATCTCCGGGGGCTGCTGGACTATTGCCGGGAGGCGGGAGTCAGGGGAATCCTGAACTTTGGCATGGGGCTGACCCTGCGGGAGGGAAACCGGGAGTATTTTTATAAAATGCTGGACAGGCACTTCCCCGGCCTGCGGCAGCGGTATATGGCGGAATACGGCCTCAGCTACCAGGTCATGAGCCCCAACCACCGCCGGCTGACGGCCCTGCTTACGGAGTTTTGCCAGAAGCACGGAATCCTCTGCCAGCGGGAGGCTGTGTTTCAATATCTGCGGGAATTTCCCGCCGCGGCGGAGCAGATATCCCTGTTTGACTGAGGGAGAAAAAATTTTTTAAAAAAAGTGAGCCAGTATCGGTTTTGCCGCGTATATAAGAACAGTAGATTGGGCCTGCGGAGCATGGCCGGAAAAAGGAGCGGTAACAATGAAAATTCTGAGAAGAGACTTTTCCAACGGCAGGGGGGCGCAAGGGAGCCTGGAGGATGTGGATTTCTCCCGGGATAGCGGCCTGGAGGATTCCCTGCTGACGCGCATCCGGGAGGAATGCTTTCATCAGCTGGCAGACGACGACCTGGCCTGGGTCAGCGCGGCAGGCACGCCTCCGCGCATCATCAAGAGAGAGGACGAGAGGTAATCCTCACGGATTGTTTACTTGCGAGTTGCCCTCCCTTCCCGTATAATAGAAGGGGGGAGGGCGAAACGTCTCCCCCTGGCACATTTTCGGCAGGAGGAGTTTTTTTGGAATACGATTTGACGCAGCCGGATGGCTTCGAGGCCATGTACCGGGAGTATTTCCCCAAGATATACAACTATGTATTTTACCGATTGATGCGAAAAGAGGATACGGAGGACGTAGTCAGCGACATCTTTTTTAAGGTAGCCCAAAACGGGGCGCGCTACGACCCGAAAAAAAGCAAGTTCAGCACGTGGATTTACGCCATTGCCAACAATGCCCTCATCGATTTTTACCGAAAGCGAAAGGCGGCAGTCTCTCTGGATGACGAGGAGTCCGGCGTGGTGCTGAAGGTGGATTTTGAGACCCAGCTGGCCCAGATTTCCTCCCCCAAGCGCCAGGCCCTCTTTGAGGAGCTGGCCACTCTGAAAGAGCGGGAGCGACTGATTGTGTACTACCGTTTTTTTGAGGGCTACACCAACAGGCAGATTGGGGAGCTGTTGCAGATGAACGAGAGCACCGTGGGGACGGTTTTGTCCCGGACGCTGAAAAAGCTGCAGCGGGACTCCCTGCGGGATTTATAGGGAGCGGCCATGGCGAGAAAGGATTTATTTCGGAAAAAATCCCTGGATACGGTTTCATCCCCCGAAAAGCTGGACGAATACCTGAAGGTGACCAGCCCGGGCATCTGGGCGGCGCTGGCGGCCTGCCTGGCCATTGTGGTGGCGGCGGTGGTCTGGATGGCGGTGGGGCGGATTCCCGAGACGCTGGAGCTGCAGGGGATTCTCTTCCCCGGGGACGGCACCATTGCGGCCGTAGCGGCGGCAGAGGGGCGCATTCAGGACATGCGGGTCAGCGCGGGAGACGTGGTGCAGCCCCAGGACATTATCGCCGTGGTGGCCCAGCCGGAGCTGGCCGCAGAGCTGGAGGCGCTCTTAAGCGCGGACAACCCCGACGAAGAGACCATTCGGGCGAAACGGCAGGAATATCTGGACGCATCCGTCATCCGGGCTCAGGACTCCGGCATTGTGCTGGACGCGAAGCATACCAACGACCAGGTTGCTGCCAACGAGGCGGTGGCCACCATGGCCAGAATCACCCAGGCGACAAACCAATACGAAATTCTCTGTTACGTGCCCACGGATACGGCCCGCCGCCTTGCCGTAGGCATGGAGGTGCAGGCCTGCCCCACCTACGTCTCCCGGGAGGAATACGGCTATATGTCCGGCTATATTGCGGAAATCGGGGACTACCCCGTCAGCGATAGCGACATTGAGGCGGCCGTGGGCAACCGGGACTATGTGGCGGAGGTGCTGCCAGAGGGAAGCTGCGTAGAGGTGCGGGTGGTTATCTCCCTCGATTCGGAGGCAGACGTCGCTACAGTGGGAAACTCGGCCCTTTGGTCCAGCCAGCGGGGCAGCACCCTGGCCCTGAACACAGGCGACACCATGAACCTGCAGGTGGTTTTGGACGAGCATCAGCCCTATGAGCTGGTGCTGAACGGATGAGGAGGCGGGCCATGATTGCCAGGGTTCCCGTTGTGATGCAGATGGAGGCGCTGGAGTGCGGCGCGGCCTGCCTGGCCATGGTGCTGGCCTATCACGGAAAATGGCTGGCTCTGGAGCAGGTGCGGGCGGACTGCGGCGTCTCCCGGGATGGCAGCAACGCAAAAAATATTCTGGCCGCGGCCAGAAGTTACGGCATGGAGGCAGCCGGCTACCGGCTGGAGGTAGAGGATGCCAGAAAGCTGGACTTTCCCGTCATCGTCCACTGGAATTTTAACCATTTCGTCGTGCTCTGCGGCTTCCGGGGGGACAGGGCGATTCTCAACGACCCGGCCAGAGGGCGGGTGACCGTCTCGGCGGAGGAGTTCGACCGGGCCTTTACCGGCATCGCCATCTGCTGCGCCCCGGGCAGCGGCTTTCAGCGGGAGGGCCGGCGGGCCAGCGTAGTGGGCTACGCCAAAAAACGGCTTGCCGGAAACGGCAGCCTGCTTTTGTTTGCCATGCTGTGGTCTCTGGTGGCGGCGGCGGTCTCCCTGGTGATTCCCCTGTTTTCCAAGCTGTTTTTAGACGACGTCCTCTCCGGCGCCCATCCCGAATGGCTGGAGCCCCTGTTGGCCGCCATGGCGGGGGTGCTGGTGTTTCAGCTGGTGACGGCGGCCCTTCAGAATATCTACTGGATGCGCATTCAGGGGAAGATGTCCGTGCAGGCGAGCGCGTCCTTTTTCTGGCACGTGCTGCGGCTGCCGGTGTCCTTCTTTGCCCAGCGCTATATTGGGGATATTGCCGCCCGCCAGGAGAGCAACGGCAGCATCACCTCCACCCTTATGGGGAAAATCGCCCCGGTGGCGGTGAACGTATGCCTGCTGGTGGTGTATCTGGCGGTGATGCTGCAATACAGCGTAGCGCTCTCCTGCATTGGCATTGCCACAGTGGCGGTGAATCTGGGCGTCATGCAGCTGGTGTCCGCCAGACGGGTCAACGCCACCAGGGCCATCGAGCGGGATGAGGGCCTGCTGGGGGGGATGACCATGTCCGGGCTGGACATGATTGAGAGCATCAAGGCGGCCGGGGCGGAGGCCGGGTTTTTCCAGCGGTGGAGCGGCACCTATGCCCGGGTGCATAACGGCGCCGTGGCCCTGGCCAAGGCAAACCAATACTACAACATGATTCCTCAGCTGCTGCAGCAGCTGGCCAATACGGCCGTGCTCATGCTGGGGGTTTTTCTGATTATGGAGGGGGAGATGACCATTGGCGCGCTGCTGGCCTTTCAGGGGTTTCTCTCCTCCTTTTTGGCGCCGGTGAACGAAATTGTCCAGCTGGGTTCCGCCGTGGTAGAGATGCGGACGCAGATGGAGCGGATTGAGGACGTTTACCACTATGAGACGGACGTGCCCGACGAGGCAGCGGCGCCAGAGGCAGCGGCGGAAAAGCTGGCCGGGGCCGTGGAGATGCGGCACGTTACCTTTGGCTACGCCAAACTGGCGCCGCCGCTGGTGAGAGACTTCAGCCTGCGGGTGGAGCCGGGGCACAGCGTGGCCTTCGTAGGGGCCACGGGCAGCGGAAAGTCCACCATGGCGAAGCTGATTTCCGGCCTGTATCCCCCCTGGGAGGGGGAGATCCTTCTGGACGGACGGCCCAGGGGGGAGATTCCCCGCGAGGTGCTGACCGAGTCCCTCAGCGTGGTAGACCAGGACATTATCCTCTTTGAGGATACGGTGGCCCGCAACGTGACCATGTGGGATGACGACATCCCTCAGGCGGACATCATAGAGGCATGCAAGGCGGCGGAAATTCACGAGGACGTTATGCAGCGGCCGGAGGGCTATGGCCACGTGGTAAAGGACGGCGGGGCCAACTTCTCCGGCGGACAGCGCCAGAGGCTGGAGATTGCCAGGGCGCTGGTGCGCAGGCCGTCTATCCTGATTTTGGACGAGGCAACCTCTGCGCTGGACGCGCAGACAGAGCAGAGGATTATGGAAAACCTGAAGGCGCGGGGGATTACCCTCATCATCGTAGCCCACCGGCTCTCTACCATCCGGGATTGCGACGAGATTATCGTGCTGGATGGGGGCAGGGTTTGCCAGCGGGGCACCCATGGGGAGCTGATGGACGTGCCGGGGCCCTATCGGAATCTGGTCAAGAGCTAGGGGGAGGAAGCGATGGCAAGGACAGAAAAACAAAACCCCATGGCCCAGGCCCTGGACGATTTGGCGGGGGTATTCCGCCGGGGCTCCGGCCATGCCGGGCAACAGGCCTGGGGGCAGGACCGGGCGCTGATGCAGATTTTAAGATATTTCAAAAAGGAGGAGGAAGCCGCCCAGCCTCCGGCAGAGATGGAGAGCCAGGAGGAGCGAATCGACTTTATCCTGCGGCCCACGGGGATTTTGCGCAGAAGGGTGCGCCTCGAGGGGGCATGGTGGAAGGACGCCATGGGCCCCCTGTTGGGGCGGCGCAATGGAGAGCAGGTGGCCCTGCTCCCCGGCTGGGGCGGCGGCTACTATTTTTGGGACGAGGGAGGCAGGCGCGTCAAGGTCGGCCGGAAAAACGCCCCGGAGTTGGCGGCGGAGGCGGACTGCTTTTACAGAAGCTTCCCCGCCCGGCCCATGAAGGCCCGGGACATGCTCCGCTTCCTCTGGCAGAGCGTCTCATGGGGAGATGTGCTCTGGGTGGCGGCAGCGGCCCTGTGCGTCAGCCTGATGGGCATGGTGCTGCCCTATGCCAATAAGCTGCTGTTTGACAGCGTCATCCCCGGCGGCCTGATGGAGGACATCTGGCCGGTGACTGGGCTGATGGTGGGGGCGATTTTGGGGAGCCTGCTCTTTGACGTGACTCGCTCCCTGCTGCTGGCACGGTTTGGGGACAAGCTGACCGCCGCCACCCAGAACGCGGCCATGGCGCGGATGTTTTCCCTGCCCGTCTCCTTCTTCCGGGACTATCAGGCCGGAGAACTGGCCCAGCGGGTCAACAGCCTGACCTCCATGGCGGACATTATCTGCAACACGGTGATGACGACGGGGCTTTCGGCCGTGTTTTCCCTGGTGTATCTCTTCCAGATGAACGCCTTTGCCCCTTCGCTGGTGGGGCCGGGGCTTTTGGTCATCGGGGTTACGGTGGCGCTCATCGGGGGGACGACCCTGCTGCAGATGCGCTATTCAAAAAAGCGGCTGACGGTGGGCGCCAAGCTGAGCGGCCTGGTCTATAGCATGCTGGGAGGAATTCAGAAGATAAAGCTTTCCGGCTCGGAGGCCAGGGCCTTCGCCAAGTGGGCCAACTTGTTTGCCAAGGAGGAGAAGCTGACCTACCGGCCGCCCCTGCTGCTGCGGATAAGCGGCGCCCTCTCCGGCGCGGTGACGCTGGGGGGAACCATTCTCATCTACTTCACGGCGGGGACAAACGGCGTATCCCAATCGGACTATATGGCCTTTGCGGCGGCCTATGGCGCGGTATCTGCGGCGCTGCTGGGGCTTTCTGGCGTGGTGATTCAGCTGGCGGCTATCCGCCCCCTGGCGGAGCTGGCCAAGCCCGTGCTGGATGCCCAGCCGGAGGTGAGCCAGGGCAAGCGGTAGGCGGCCACCCTGACGGGAGAGATTGAAATTTCCCACGTGTCCTTCCGCTATGGGGAAAAGCAGCCTTTGGTTCTGGAGGACTTCAGCCTGCACGTCCGCCCAGGGGAATACGTGGGCATCGTGGGGCGGAGCGGCTGCGGCAAATCTACCCTGATGCGGCTGCTTTTGGGCTTTGAGCGGCCGGAGGCTGGCGCGATTTACTATGACGGCGAGGATTTGGCGGATTTTGACTTGCAGAGTCTGCGGCGGCGGATTGGCGTGGCCCTGCAGGACGGCAAGCTCTTCGCGGGGGACATCTTTTCCAATATTGTTGTGACGGCGCCCTGGTCCACCATGGACGACGCCTGGGAGGCGGCCAGGCTGGCCGGCATCGCCGGGGACATCGAGGAGATGCCCATGGGCATGATGACCATCATCAGCGAGGGAAGCGGAGGCATCTCCGGCGGGCAGCGGCAGCGGATTCTCATTGCGAGGGCGCTGGTAGGGCGGCCGCAGGTGCTGCTTTTCGACGAGGCCACCAGCGCCCTGGACAACGTGACGCAGGAGACGGTGGCCCAAAATCTGGCCAGCCTGGGCTGCACCCGCATCGCCATTGCGCACCGGCTTTCCACCGTGAAGCAGTGCGACAGGATTGTGGTCATCGACGGAGGAAAAATCGCCGAGGAGGGAAGCTTTGAGGCGCTGATGGAGAAAAGGGGGTTGTTTTATGAGCTGGCATCCCGGCAGCTATAAAGGGAAAAGGAGGCGGCTCTTGGCCGCCGCGCTGGCAGGACTGCTGGCGGCAGGCAGCCTGGCAGGCTGCGCGAATGCCCGGGAGGAGCAGACCCGGGTGAAGATTGCCCTGGTGACCCGGGAGGACATGGGCTACAATGTGGCCCGCTATGAAAAGGGCATGGAGATGGCCCTGGCGGAATACGACGGGCCCTATCAATTTGCCGTGGAGGTCTATGCGGACACGCAGGATTACGAGGAGGCCGTTGCCCAGCTGACCCAGCTGGCGGAGGATCCGTCTGTGGCCGCTGTGGTGACCATACAGGATTACGAGGTGATTGACGCCGGAGCCCAGATTATGGAGGAACACGGCAAGGCGTTTTTCGCCGTTCAGGGCTATTATGCAAAGACGGCCCGGCGGGGCTACGAGACTTTCTTCCCCTTCTGCCTGGATATGGAACACTTGGGCTACGCCATGGGCCTCTATGCCGGCGGCATGGGGGGCAAGCGGGTCGGCGTGCTGCGCAGCGACACGGAGTTTGAGCGGGGGGAGGCGGTGGCCTTTGAGCAAGGGGCTCTTTTGAGCGGCGCCCAGACGGCCTCGTCCCTCTCGGAGTCCTTCACCCAGGAGCAGTTCTGGAATGAGCTGGAGCTTTGGGAAAACATGGGGGTGGACACGGTCTACGTCCCTTATTACAGCTCGGACTGGGCCACGGAGATTTTGGAGATTATTCAGGAGCAGCTGCCGGAGGCGCAGCTGCTGGCCAGCTTCACCATAGGCGGGGATTTGACCGTAGAGCGGCTGGGAAACCTGGAGGGGCTGGTGATTCCGGCCTTTTACCCTATCGACCAGACGGAGGAATACCAGGCCTGGGCAGAGGAATACCAGGCCCGCTACGGCGAGGCGCCGGAAAACGAGGCGGCCCAGGCTTACGACCTGGCTAACCTGATTTTGGCCCAGTACGACGGGGATCCGGCCACCCTTTCGGGAAATATCCGCGCTCATGCAGAGGAGGCGGAGAGCATCGCCGGCAACATCCTGGTGGATTTGCTCACAGGATTGCCGGAAATCACCTACGATACCGCCACCGTCTACGACTATGAATACCTGGTGGCGCAGGACGGCAAGTTCGTCCATACGGAGGGGCCGGCGCTGGAGTAAAAAATTTTTTTGAAAGGACGAGCTAGAGGGGGAGTGCCTTTCGTATGTAAGGATAAGAAAAAGGGAGGAGGCAACAGGCATGGGAAACTTTATCAACGATGAAGGCAAAATCATGAGCGAAGAGGAACTGAAGCAGGTGACGGGCGGATGGACCTTCGCAAAGGGCACGGGCTTTTTTGATCAGTTGATTCGGAAGAGCTGCC
>DBGCIZ010000043.1:0-10585 GCA_048355355.1 Christensenellaceae bacterium
CTTTTTTCTCCCGCAGCATGGCCATCATCTGCGCCTGCTCCTCCTCCGGCAGATAGGGCGGCAGCACCATCCAAAGCTCCCCCTGTCTGCCCTCCGGCACCTCCATATTCCTCGGACAATAGTATACCCGGTCTGCGCCGGCCTGCCAGGCAGCCTGGGCCTGGGCCCAGGTGCGCACCTGCGCTGCCACATAGCTCTCCGTTGCCCTGGCCCGCAGCGAGGGCAACGCTCCCCGCTCCGATGCATAGGGTCTGCGCCGAGCCAGAATTGCCTGCTCCAACTGCGATAAGCCCTCTCTCCGCATTCCGTTTATATTAGATATATTTAAATATATATCTTTATCAATATTTATATCAATCTTATTAGGAGAAAACGGCGTCCCTCCTGTTTTCGCCAATTGGCGACGAATGCGTTCCTCATCTGCTGGATTTCTCGCCTCCTGGCACGTCTCTCCTCGAACTGTAACCGTAACGCCCTGAGCCTGAAGCGTTAAGCAGGCCTGCTCGTTCCTTCTGCCGCTGAACTCCATATCCACCGGAAGCTGCGGCGTATTCTGCCATTCCCTTTCAATTTCCTGCATCTGCCGTATATCCGTGGTGCGGAATACCTGGTCGCCTACCTGAACCCCTGGCAAGGCCTTGAGCCAATAGCCGCCCTTTGCCTTGTCTGCATAGGGTAGCGTCAAGCCGCCTCTGGATCGGTTGCCGACGTATTCAATGCCGTCTCCTGGAGTCATCTGCACATTGGTCTGCAAAAGCGCCCTGCCTTTTTCCAGCTTTGTAACACGCCCTACGGGAACGCCAATATGATTTTGTCGCTGGATATAGGTCACATCAGTGCTGCCATTTCCATAGCCCTCTGTAAAGTTCCCCCGGTTATAGACCCGCTTCATATCGAAAATAGCCTGCGCTGTATTGCCCGTGCCATCCAATGCCTTTCGGTATGCTTTTACTACGACAGACACATATTCCGGGCGCTTCATCCGCCCTTCAATTTTTAAAGAGCACACTCCAGCATCGATAAATTTCGATAAACTTTCGATTGTGCACAAATCCGCCGTCGAAAGCCAATAAGCTCTTTCGCCCTCCAGCATATACTCCATTCTGCAGGGCTGGGCGCAACGCCCACGGTTGCCGCTTCTGCCCCCGATAAAGGAGCTCATAAGACACATGCCCGAGACGCTGGAGCACAGAGCTCCATGGCAGAATGCCTCTACCTCTACCCCTGTTTTCGCCAGCGTCTCCAGCTGCTGAAAAGTGCATTCCCTGGCCGCCACAATGCGGGCGCAGCCAAGCTCTCTCGCCAGCTCTGCGCCAGAGGCCGTATGCACGCCTGCCTGCGTGCTGAGGTGAATCGGAAGATGGGGGTATATCCCCCGCAGGTTTCTCACCAGCCCCAGGTCCGACACGATGACCGCATCCACACCTAAATCATAGAGAAAGCCAGCGTATTCCAGCGCCTGCTCCATCTCCTCTTCAAAAATCATGGTATTCAGGGCCACATAAAGCTTCCTGCCCCAAAGTCTGGCCAGCCGGAGCGCTTCCCCAACTTCCTCTTTGGAGAAATTTTTCGCATAGGCCCGCGCGCTCATCTCCCCGCCAATATAGCAGGCGTCTGCGCCCGCCTGAAATGCCGCGATAGCCGTATTCAGTTCACCTGCCGGGGCTAAAAGCTCCATCCTCGTCTCTCCTTAAAAAGAAAGACCCTTCTTCTATCCGCAAACGATATCAGACGGGTCTAAGATATTTTTCTATATAGGATGTTTTCTATCCCAAATTTGTCACTCTGTTGCTGCGGCCCTTAAGGGCAGGCTCTGCCGCCCGAAGCTTTTTCACCTCAGCCTCCAGAGCGTCAATTTGACGGCGCATCTTTTCCGCGTCCTCTTTCCTGACGTTTTCTTGAATCTGCAAATCGTGAACCGTCTCCGTCAGGCTGGCCACGCTGGCTTCTGCGTTTTTGAGCGCTTCCTTGGCTTTCATCAGTTCATCCGCCATATTGAGCGCAGTCAACGTCGTAATCATTTGGGAGCTCATCCCGATGCACGACCCACTCACTTCCTTCAGGCGACGATTCAAATCAAAAGCAACCCGGTTGACATATTCGCTGCTTTCCTCTGAAACAATCGTGTATTCCTTTGCTCCGATTTTTACTACTGTCCTGTTTTTTTCAGCCACTTTTCGCCACCCGCTTCTCTATCGAAATCTGATTTTATCATACATGATATTCTGTCAAAAATCAATATATATTGTGTGATAAACGCAGATTTTTATAGAAATCCCGTATATCTTGTCTCTCAGTTGGACCTTCTCTGCGCTTCCTTCGTATCTGTCTGGTCCTTCAGATTCTTTAGCTCGTGGAATGTTCTCGGGTCCTCGCCTGTCAGGATTTCGCACCGATCCAGCTGGCGCATCTGCTCCATCTCGCTTTCGTCCAGCACAAAGTCATACAGGTCAATGTTGCTCTTCATCCGCTCCGGATTATTTGTTCTCGGGATGACGACAATGCCCTCCTGCATTAAGAACCGCAACGTCACCTGCACGCAATTCTTGCCGTGCCGCTCCGCAATAGCCTGAATAACTGCGTCATCGTTCACCATCCCCCGGGCCAGCGGCGTATATGCCTCCATCTGAATTTGCTTCTTGGCGCAATAGGCCCGTAGCTGCTTCTTCTGCGTATACGGGTTGAGCTCCATCTGATTGACCATGGGAACAATCTCGCATTCCGCTTCAATCCGATCCAGCCATTCCTCATAGAAATTGGATACCCCAATGGCCCGCACTCTTCCCTCACGATAAAGCTTCTCCATGGCCCGCCAGGTGTCTACGTAAAGGTTATGCTCCGGGCATGGCCAGTGGATTAAATAGAGGTCCACATAATCCAGCTGCATGGTTTTTAGCGATTCATCGAAAGCCTTCAATGTCTTTTCATAGCCATGGCTGCTGTTCCAAAGCTTTGTGGTCACAAAGAGCTCGCTTCGCGCCAAGCCGCAGGAGCGCACCGCCTCGCCTACTACGGCCTCATTGCCATAATCCGCTGCTGTGTCAATGTTCCGGTAGCCCAGCTCAATGGCATGGATAATCTTACGGGCCTCCTCTACATAGACCGACCCAAACCCTACCAATGGCATCTCTACCCCATTGGCCAGCTTCACTCTGTCTGAAATTGCTCCGCTCATTTTTCTTCCTCCCTGCGTCCTTTTAAATTCCGAGGAGCGCTCTCGCATTCTCGGAAAAAATCATATCCTTCTGCCGCGAGGTAAAATCCATCTGCTCAAACCACTCCATCTCGTGGGCAATGGAGTCCCAGGGGAAATCGCTTCCCAGCAGCACCCGCTCCAGGCCGTGCTGCTTCATGATTCGCTCCGCATACTTTGGCTCCATATATCTGGCGCAAACCGCCGTATCAATATAGAGATTTTTCCCGGCCAGCAGCTCCAAAAATTCCTCCCAATGATTCATGGCGCCCATGTGAGCCAGGACGATGCGCATCCGCGGGAAATCTCTGATGACCTTGGTAAACTGATGGGGCAGGCCGTAGTCTCTCGTCTTGTCCAGCGGGTCGAAGCCTGCGTGGAATACGACGGGTAGCCCCGTCTCCTGAATGGCCTCATAGGTTGGGTAAACCCGCCGGTCATCCACATCAAAGAGCTGATAGGTTGGGTGGAACTTGATGCCCCTAAGCCCCATGCTCTGAATATGAAAGACCTCCTCCACAGCGTCCTCTGAAAAGGGATGCACGCTGCCGAAGGAGATAATGCTTTCATCCTCTACGGATTTTGCCCATTCGTTGATAACCCGGGCGCTTTTTCCCGGCTTCTGGGCAATATTGAGCACAACGCTGATGTCCACTCCGTCCCGCTTCATATACTCCTTTAAAGCGGCAATCGTTCCGTTTCCACATGGCTCAAGGCCACTGGTAACCGCTAGATTACCAATGGCCTTTTCTGCAATCTTATCGGTGAACGCATGAGCGTGCATGTCGATTATCATCGCCGTCGTTCCCCTATCGAACGGATTTCAGCGCGTTTTTCCGCTCAATCGCCCGAACTGCCGCCTGCACTATCTCGTCGCTGGTCAGTCCCAGAACCTTTTTCAGATAGGGCGCAGCGCCTACCTCGCCATGTCTGTCCTTAATTGCCACAGGTTCTGCCGGCACCGGATATACTCTAGCCAGCACCTCGCACACTGCCGAGAACAGCCCGCCATAGACATTATGGTTTTCCGCCACGACTACAGCGCCCGTCTTTGCGGCAGACCTGGCAACCGTCTCAATATCCAGCGGCTTAATGGTGTGAATATTGATTAACTCTGCATCAATGCCCTGGCTCTTCAGCGCCTCTACCGCCTTCATGGACTCCGCCACCATCATGCCCGTTGCAAAGATGGTCACGTCGCGGCCCTCCTTAATCGTATCTGCGCCAAACAGATTGAAACGGTAGGTATCCTTATCAAACACCGGCTCAGCCGTCTTTCTGCAAAGTCTCAGATAAACCGGGCCCTCGTATTCCACAATAGCCGGAATCACCTGCTCCAGCTGGACGGTATCCACCGGCTCTACTACTACGATTCCGGGGATGCTGGTCATAATGCCCACGTCGTCAAAGCTCATGTGGGTTGCGCCGTTTTTCTCGGCCAGAAGGCCAGGGTCTGTGCCTACCATTTTCACGTTTCTGTTGGCGAATGCCACAGAAACTGCCACCTGGTCCGCCACCCGGCGGGACATAAAGGGGGCAAAGGTGCAGACGAAGGGAATCAGACCAAAGCTGGTCATTCCCGCGGCCATGCCCGTCATATTCGCCTCGGCGATGCCCACGTCCAGCGCCCGATCGGGGAATACCTTTCTCAGCGGGAAGGTTCCGTTAGATTTTCCCAAATCCGCGTCCAAAACTACGATTTTCTTATTTTCCTGCATCAATTTTTCCAGCTGTTGGCCGAAAACTTGTCTCATTTCCATATTACTTCAACTCCTCCAAAGCGGCCCGCACGTCATCCGGCGTCATGTTCATAGAATGGCTACCGATTCCTGCCTTTTCTGCAAAGGAAACGCCCTTGCCCTTCTTGGTATGTAAGATAATCATCGACGGCTTAGACTGTGCCTTCGCACGATCCAAAGCATATTGAATCTCTTCAATGTCATTGCCGTCCGTCACCTCAATAGTGAAGAACTTGAACGCATTCCATTTGTCCGCCAAAGGCGCAATATCGTTAATTTCAGATACCTTGCCGGAAATCTGCGCATTGTTGTAATCTGTAAAGGCAATCAGATTGTCCAGCCCGTGGTTTCCGGCATACATAGCCGCTTCCCAAATCTGGCCTTCCTGGCTCTCGCCGTCGCCCAAAATGGCGAACACCCGCGCCGGGCTACCAGTGATTTTTGCCGCCTGCGCCATGCCCACCGCGCAAGAAAAGCCCTGGCCCAATGAGCCTGCTGTCATATCTACGCCGGGCGTATTGTTCATATCGCAATGGCTGGGAAGCCGGGTTCCCGGTGCATTCAGCGTGTCCAGCCAAGATTTATCAAAAAATCCCTTTTCCGCCAGCACCGAATAGAGCGCCGGGCCTGCATGCCCCTTAGAAAGCACCAGCCTGTCCCGATCCACCATTTCGGGATTTTTCGGGTCTACGTTCATCTCGTTAAAGTAGAGCAAGACCAGCGTTTCCACGATAGAGAGGCTTCCGCCAATATGGCCTACGCCTGCCCCGCCGATGGCTCTCACGATGTCCCTGCGGACCTCTTTGCACATCTCTTTTAAATAAACCATGTCCTTTGATAACATTATTTACACCTCGTTGTTAATGGTTTCTTCTAGTACATCATAACACATCTCATATCCCGTCTCAAGACTCTTCGGGAAGATAGAGTTTTATTTCTTTTTTTGAAAAATTGCTGCAACTTTATCCCAAAAACATCTCTTCCAGCAGCGCCTTGCCCGATTCTGTCTCAAAGCATTTTCTTCGGACGCTTTCTATAGCTGCCCGCTCCATGTCTTCCTCGTAGATATTGACGAGGAAGTCCGCCTCAATCAAAATCCTGTAGTCTAAGCCCTCTACATGGGAATAGGTGTGGTGATGCCCTACTAAAAATTTTACCCGCTCCACCAGGGCGTCCTCCGCCCCCAAGCGGCGCAGAAGGGCCTCCGCCACTGCCGGCCCCTCCTGTTCCTGATAGGTGCCAGCAGAGGAATGGTACTTTTCCAGGCTGGGCTTGATGCCAATGTCGTGAACAATAGCCGCTACCTCTAGAATCTCCTGCAACTCTGGAGCCAGGCCCTCTCTCTGGCCAATCAGCTTCGCAAAGGCATGCACCTTCAAAAAATGCTGCACCCGCTTGGGAGATCCCTTTTCATATTTTATCATTTCCCAGATTAGCTGCTGCTTATCCATTATTTCTGGCCGCCTTTCTTTCCATTGGAACTGTTTTATTATACCATAACCCGCCTTTCAGGAAAAGAAAATTTCCGCAGGATTTTTATATTTTCTTCTGTAACGCTGCAAAAAACCGGCGCTTCTGCGCCGGTTTTACTGTTTCTTCTCTATGATTCTGTTGCCCGTTGTGCCTCGTCGGAAAACAGCCGTTCCTGCGTTCCCTGGCCGGCAATGCCGTCTGCCGTCAAGGAATTGTTCGTCTGGAACTGCCGCACAGCGGCCGCCGTCTCAGTGCCATAATAGCCGGTTGCGCTGCTCACATCGTAGCCCAACTCCCGCAGCCTTTCCTGCAACTGGCGCACTGCGTCGCCCTCGTCGCCTTCCCGCAGCGTCTGATAAGTTCCGCTATTCCCTGCTGCGTCTGCCCGAATGGCGTCGTCTGCATAAATTGCGGTCAACGTCCTGCTTCCGCAAATTCCGTCGCTATCCAGCCCGTTGGCCCGCTGGAATGCCGTCACCGCGCTGACCGTCGCCGCTGTATACTGGCTGCCTGTCTGATTTTCATCCAAATACCCCAGCTCAACCAGCCTGTCGTTCAGGCTTTGCACTGCATCGCCCTCGCTGCCCTCACGCAACATAGTAGAGGTATCCGGCGTAGCAGACGGCGTGCTGGAAGGCGCCAGACTTTCTGCCGGGCTTGGGCTGGGCGTAGGCGCTGCCGAGGCGGTAACGCCCGGCGTAATGCCCTGCTGCGGATTTTCCTCTGCCGGCGCGGTTGCTGCCAGTACGATGACCAATATAATGATAATCACCACAAACACCGCTGCAATGGCCGCCATAATCCGCTTTCTGGGGTCCATATTTCTAATTGTCTCCATCAGGTTGTCCATACTGGACTGTTCCCGCCTGGAAGAGCTCCTTCTCCTGTTGTTCCTGCTCTTATATCGCCTTATGTTGCTCATTGTAAAGACCTCAATTCGAGATGATATGCTATAGGATTATTATAACATTCCTCGCCCTTATCTTCAATAGCTTTACAAAAAGTTTATATTTCCCCGCAAGCCATCCTACCGCTCTCTAAGCCATTCTGCCACTGCGTAATAGATGGGAATCGTAGCAAACAGAACCCACCAGGGGTGCCATAGCCCCCAGACGAAACCCAGCACCAGATAGATTCCCGTCACCAGAATGGGATAGGGAAATTTTTGCATCCAATGCTTTCGCTTTTTTCCCTCGTCTGCGGCGTCCTCCTCCTTCTTCTTAAGGGCAATGCCATCCGCAATGCCGTAATACAGAGGAATAGTCAGAAACAGCAGCCACCAGGGGTGCCATGCCCCCGTCAAGACGCCGATAAAGAAATACGCAATCGTCACCAGCGCCGGGTAGGGGAACCGGTGCATTGCCGTTTTCCGGCGCTTCTTTCTCTCATAGATATGTCCGCCATGGTAGTTCCCCTGCTCCTTCATGCCGCTCAGAAACCAATCCTGCTCTTTCTCCGGCGCCTCCTCTGGCGTTTCCGGTATATCGTCCTCCTCCGCCTCCCCGTCCAGCAGCAATTCATCTAGGGAAATGCCGTAAAGCTTGGCCAGCCGAATTAAATTGTCCGTGTCGGGGGAGGCCTCCGCCCGCTCCCATTTAGAGACTGCCTGCCTGCTGATGCCCAGCTTTTCAGCCAGCTCCTCCTGGGAAAAGCCGTTTTTCTTTCTCAGCTTTAACAATCTGTCCGCGATTTCAACGTTCATGCGCTCAAACCTCCGCTCGTGTTTTATGGCATGATTATATACAAAGCCCCTCGGTTGCGCCGCATATTCTGCTTTTCATTTTTGTTTTTTTGCCGCAACTGCCGGTTGCAAGCCCTTGATACAGGCGTTTTTTACAGGTAATACGCCACACCGGAGGCAAAAATTTTCTGATCCTTTTCCCCCGGCACGTTGCGCAGCAGGCCGTCAGCATACCGCTCGCTATGGCCCATTTTCCCGAATACGCGGCCATCTGGCGAGAGCAACCCCTCCACTGCCATCATCGAGCCGTTTGGATTGTAGCGAATATCCATGGATGGCGCTCCTGCCTCGTCCACATACTGGGTCGCAATCTGCCCCCTTACAAAGAGGGCGTCTATTTCCTCCTGCTTCCCTATAAAACGGCCCTCCCCATGGGATACTGCTACGGTGTGGATTTCCCCAGGCTGCACATTAGCCAGCCAGGGGGAATTGGCCGATGTAATTCTGGTTCGCACCAGGCGGGACACATGGCGACCGATTGCGTTAAAGGTGAGCGTAGGGCTGTCCTCCCTCATGGGGCGAATCTCTCCGTAAGGAACCAGCCCCAGCTTGATTAGGGCTTGGAAGCCGTTGCAAATCCCCAGCATCAGACCATCCCGCTTTCTCAGCAGGTTCATGACCGCTTCACTGACCGGGCCACTGCGGAAGGTCGTCGCGATAAACTTGCCGGAACCATCCGGTTCGTCTCCACCGGAAAAGCCGCCGGGAATGGCCACAATCTGGGCCCGGTTAATGGCCTCAGCGAGGGCTCTCATGGTCTCCTCAATATCCCGCGGCGTTAAATTCCGAAGCAACACTATCTCCGTCTCTGCTCCAGCTGCCTCAAATGCCCTTGCCGTATCGTATTCACAGTTTGTCCCGGGAAATACGGGCAACACGACCCTTGGCTTTGCCAGCTTAAGCGTGCTCTTTTTCCAAAGCCGCCCCGAGAAGATAGCCGTTTCTGGCATGTCTCCCTGCTCCGTCTCCGTTGGGAATACCTTCTCCAGCGTCTGCGTAAACGCCTGCTGCGCCTCCTCCAAAGAGAGCTCCTCTCCCCTCCAGGCAAGGGTGGGCTGCTCCGTCAGGGTTGCTATCTCCTCAAAATCGGGGTCATCCAATGCCTCTGCCTCTGCCAAAATATCGCCATAGGCCTTTTCCGTCAAAGTCTGAAGCGACAGCGCAGCCCGCCATGACAGCCCCAGCCCGTTGCCAAAACTCTGCTTGACCGCTGCCGCCAGCGCGCCGCCCCGCTCTACTGCGCAGGCGGATACAATCCTTCCCTGCCCAATTAACGCCGTCACCTTTGCATACTTTGCCTTTACATCCGCATAATCCGGCATGTCCATCGCGTCCCTCTGGATGCGCAGGCGGTAAATCCGGTTGCCCGCCTGCTTCCACTCCGGCGTAATAATATGGTTCTGCTCCGCTGTGCATACGGCAAAGGAGCAAAGGGTTGGCGGCACGCTCAGCTCCTTAAAGGTGCCGGACATGGAGTCCTTCCCCCCAATCGCCGCGATGCCCAACTGTCTCTGAGCCTGCCAGGCCCCCAGCAATGCCGCCATGGGCTTGCCCCATTTTTTCTCGTCCTGCCCAAGGCGCTCAAAGTACTCCTGCAAGGTCAGCCAGATATCGCCCATAGCCCCGCCGGCAGCCACCAGCTTGGCCACAGACGACAGCACCGCATAGGCAGCTCCATGGGCCGGGCTTTTTTCCAGCAGATAGGGGTCGCAGCCCCAGGCCATCATCGTCGCCGTCGAGGAAACCCCTCCCTCGACGGGAATCAGCGCCGCCATGGCCTGAATGGGGGCGAGCTGATTTTTTCCTCCCAGCGGCATGGCAATGGTTCCCGCGCCAATCGTAGAGTCAAACTGCTCCTGAAGCCCCTGCTGGCTGCAAATATTCAAGTCGCCCAGCAGCTCTTTCACGGTCTGGCTAAAGGTTTCGCCCTGCACCTCCTCATCAAAGAGTCCCTCCGGCCTGCCTCCCGGCAGCAACGCCCTGGCATACTGGGGCGCCCCGTTGGTATCCAGAAACGACCGCTCAATATCCACGATGGCGTCCCCGTTCCAGAGCATGCGCAGCCTGCCTGTGTCCGTCACGGTAGCCACGGGTGTGGCCTCCAGATTTTCCTCCCCGGCCAGTGTCACAGCCCGGTCCACGTCCTCCCTGGCTACTACCACTGCCATTCTCTCCTGTGATTCCGAGATGGCCAGCTCCGTTCCATCCAGGCCCTCATATTTTTTCGGTACTCTGTCCAAATCAATATCCAGGCTGTCCGCCAGCTCACCGATGGCCACGCATACGCCTCCTGCGCCAAAATCGTTGCACCGCTTCACCATTCTGGCGAAGGACTTGTTGCGAAACAGCCTCTGTAGCTTCCGCTCCGTCAGCGGATTGCCCTTCTGCACCTCCGCGCCGCATGCCTCGATGGATTTTTCGTCGTGCGCCTTGCTGCTG
>DBGCIZ010000044.1:0-1844 GCA_048355355.1 Christensenellaceae bacterium
TGTCCTTCCGTTCCATCCAGGCCAGGTATTCCTTTTCCCCGGCGGTGTAAATCCGACTTTGCCCCGGGGCCTTCTGAGAGGCGCGCAGGGTGCGGAGGATGTCTCCCGCCGTCTTTTCAAAGACCTCCCGGCCCAGGAAGGCCTCAGTGTCGATGGCGAGGAAAAAGTGCCCCAGGTGATAGGGAACCTTATGATTTTCCTCGTCCCGGCCGGTCAGCATTTTTAAGAAACTGCCTGCCGATAGTGCAGCCGAGAGGATTTCCACCGCGGTGGCAAAGCCATAGCCCTTATAGCCGCCCAGCCGGTCCCCAATCCCCCCAAGGGGTGTGAGAGCGGCCCGCTCCTGGGTCAGGTCCTCCAGGATTTGCTGGCTATCCGTCAGAGCGGAGCCGTCCCGGCCGATGACCATGCCCTCCGGCGTGGCCTGGCCAGAGCGGGCAAAGTATTCAATTTTGCCCCGCTGGGTGATGGACGTGGCGCAGTCTAACACGAAGGGAAATGCCTCGTCTGTAGGCAGGCCAATGGTCAGCGGGTTGGTGCCCAGCATGTTTTCCACCCCGAAGGTGGGGGCGATAGAGGGGCGGGCGTTGGTGCCCGTCATGCCAATCATGCCGGCCTGGGTGGCCATCGTGACGTAATAGCCGGCGATGCCATAGTGGGTAGAGTTGCGGACGGCCACCATGCCCATGCCATATTGCTTCGCCTTTTCGATGGCCATGGTCATGGCCTTATGGCCAGCCACCATGCCCATGCCGTCGTGAGCGTCGGCCACGGCGGTGGTAGGCGTCTCCCGCAGAATTTCAAAGTTCGTGACCGGGTTCTGGATGCCGTCGCGGATGCGGTCCACATAAATGGCCTTAAAGCGGTTGCAGCCATGGCTCTCGATGCCCCGCCGGTCGCTTTCCAGCAGCATGTCGGAGCAGAGCTCCGCCTCCTCCTGAGGAACCCCCAGCTTGGCAAAGACGGCTGCGATAAAATCCTGAATCAGTGCCCAAGGCACGTAGGAATGCGTATTTTCCATTGGTCAACCTCCCTGTTGAGACGTTTTCTTCAGCTGCTGCAAGGCCCTTGCCAGTTGGTCCGGGCAGGAGGTAGGCCGCCGCCCGCACCGGATGCCAGAGAGCTTCTCGATGGCGTCGTCGATTTTCATGCCGCTGACCAGCTTGGAAATGCCCTGCAAATTCCCGTTGCAGCCGCCGGTAAAGGCGACGCTCAAGATGACGTCCCCGTCCGTCTCTATATGTATGCCAGTGGAGCAGACCCCATGTGTTTTATAATCCATCTGCGTCTCCCGAAATTCAAAATAGATATATTCATTATAGCGACATAGGGAGACTTTTTCAAGGGATGTTTCCCGGAAACCAGATTTTAGGCAAAAGAAAAAAGTTGCAAACCGGAGCGGTTTAGGGTATAATACTACAAGCACACCGAAGGGTGGCGGGAAACTGTTCACAAGTTTGCCGTACTAGGCGGGGAGTTAGCGGTGCCCTGTACTCACAATCCGCTATAGTGAGGCCGAATTCCCCGCAGAGGGTCGTCTGCCCCAATGTATTGGAGGCGGAAAGTGGCGTTGATGAATGGATCCTGTGCAATGCGAGACCGTGAACCATGTCAGGTCCTGACGGAAGCAGCATTAAGCGGTTCCTCGTGTGTGCCGCAGGTTTGTCTGTTTGGAGCTAACTCCCGCAATTCCTGTTGGGGCGAGGATTCGAAGCGGGGTGTGCGGCACTTAATTTGGAAGAGGCGCGAAGGCGCTTCTTTTTTTGTGTCCGCCGGGGGCACGGAAAAACGCAGCGTCCTAGGGGACCGCTGCGTTTGGAGGGGGAAATGTATTTATGGTATCC
>DBGCIZ010000045.1:0-5371 GCA_048355355.1 Christensenellaceae bacterium
GCGCCCGCCGCTGCGGAATCGACCGCAGGGTGCGAAAGGGCGCCTGCGGCATGGACGCCCAGCTGAAGGCTGCCCGGGCTGCCCTCCATTTTTGGGAGGAACCCTGCATCAGCGGCTCCCGCGGGTCCGGCACGGTGTTTTTCTCCGGCTGCCCTCTTTCCTGCTGCTTCTGCCAAAACTTCCCCATCAGCCAGGATGGCTTTGGCAAGGTTCTTTCCGTTTCGGCGCTGGCGGACGTGTTCCACTCTCTGGAACAGCAAGGGGCTCACAATATTAACCTTGTGAACCCCACACATTTTGCTCCATTGATTCGGGAGGCCATTCTCCGCTCCCGCGTCAAAATCCCGTTTGTCTATAACTCCGGCGGCTACGATACTGCCCAAGCCCTGGGGCAGATGGCCGGGCTGGTACAGATTTATCTGCCAGATGTGAAATACTTTTCCGAGGAGCTCGCCATCCAATATAGCCGCGCTCCCCACTATTTTGAAACCGCCATGGCCGCCGTCCAGACCATGGTAGAACAAGTCGGCCCACCCGTTTTTGATGAGGATGGCATTTTGCAGCGGGGCGTCATCGTCCGCCACATGGTCCTCCCCTCTCATTGGCGGGATTCCCTTCAGGTGCTCCGTCGCCTATGGGAGGCCTTTGGCCACAGCCTGCTCTATAGCATTATGTGTCAATACGCCCCCATGTATCATAGCGCCCAATTCCATGAAATTGACCGCCGGGTGACCACCTACGAATACCGCAAGATCACGGATTTCGCCGCCGACCTGGGGATGCCGGGATACATGCAGGGCCGTAGCTCTGCCACCTCTGCCTATACCCCCTCCTTTGATTTGACGGGGCTTTAGCTCTTAAATCCATTTTTTTACCCGCTCTACCAGGGGGATAATCTCCTCCGGGCCCGGCTTCTTCTCCTGCCGGCCCTCCTGGTTGATTTTAATCACCGCCTGCTTTTTCTTTTTCCCGGCGATCATGCCAATTACCAGCTTGTCAATCCCCTTTAGCTTTTCCATGGCGATTTGCCCCTTCATGAGGAAGAGGGGCGTGTTTGCCATCTCTGGGCTGAAGTTAGCCGCCTTTAGCTGGTCAGGCGGAGTAGCGGAATCCACCATCTGGCCGTCGGCAAAAATAGCGACCCGCTTGGATTCCAGCTGTTTCCACACCCTTTTGATCTCCTTCAGGCCCCGAATTTTCCCGGCGTAAATTCCGCCGCCATATACGACCACGTCGTATTGCTTCAATTCGTTCCAATCAAAGCTTTCGAGAGGACATTCTGCGCACCCCAGTGTCTGGGCGATTTGCTTGGCATATTTCTCTGTGCTTCCGTATTTTGAGCTGTAAATTACAATGGTTCTGCTCATTTTCTCACTCCTCTCTTTCCCCTTCGCTACTTTTATGATAAAATACCCTCGGACTGTTGTCAACCTGTCAGGCCGATTGCTATTCGACTGTGTGTCTATGTATTCTGCGGTGATTCAACAGGTTTTTTTTGCAATTTTATTGTGATTTTTGGCGCATCCAAAATGGGTTTTTATCTGAATCGCCAAAAATCGATATAAATCATAGTAATTATCCCTTTGATTTGCGCTTTTTCTACGCTCATTCGCGGAATTTCGCGTCACGGATAATGCCTATGAAATTCTCCTGATTTTTCATCAAAACGTCTTGCAAACGCTAATTTACGTGATATATAATGAGAACAACTCAGTGACAGCCCTACCATCATTTCCAGGGCAAGCAAATTAAAACCATATCAACATAAAGGAGGCTTACCGCCAATGAACGAAAAAATCAAACTTCTCATCGCTGAGGACAATCCCTATCTGTCTTCAAGCATCAAGTCCTACATGGAATCCCAGCCCGATATCGAAGTGGTTGGCATTGCCGAAAACGCAGAGGAAGCGCTGGAGTACGTCAAGCTAAACCAGCCCAATGCGCTGATTGCGGACATCATCATGCCAAGCTCTGATGGATTTTTGCTGCTAGAAAAGCTTTCTACTGGGGCCTATGGGAAGATGCCAGAGACCATCATCCTCTCCGCCCTAAGCCAGGAGGGCATTGTGTCCAGGGCGCTGCAATACGGCGCAAAATACTTTATGGTGAAGCCCTTTGACATGGAGCTGCTCTATCGCCGCCTATTGGATTTGTTCGACCGCCGTACCTTTACGCCTAAGCAGGCCCCCGTCGTCGTCAAAAGCAAATCCCTAGACGAAAAAATCACCAGTATTTTCCTCACCATCGGCATTCCCGCCCATATCAAGGGCTACCAGTTCCTGCGAGAGGCGATTAAAATCGTCATCCGTAACCCGGATACCATTAACAGCATTACCAAGCAGCTCTATCCCGGCATTGCAGAATGCTTTAATACCTCGGCCAGCAAGGTGGAGCGCGCCATCCGCCACGCTATCGAGGTGGCTTGGACGAGAGGTAAAATCGAAAACATCAATGCTATCTTCGGATATAATATTTATACAAAAAACGATAAGCCTACCAACGGAGAATTTATCGCGCTAATTGCAGATCGCCTCATGCTGGAGGAAAGCGCTTAAGCTGTATATTCATCTAATTTGCATCAAATTATTCATTCAGAAATCCTATTTATCCACAGCCAAGTTGAATAATTGTTGATAATGTGGATAACTCAACCCAGTTATCCACATTTTATTCCCCATTCTAACCGGTTCCTGTGGATAATGTGGATAACTTTATGAATAATTTGTTACCATCGCTGTATATACAAAATTCCCTCAGCATCGCGTATATACTAATGATTTGGTATATTGAATGTCATTTATGTGCGAAAAATTTATTTCCCTTTCCTGCACATACGATTCAAAACATTCATACTTTCCTCATTTTTATTCATGGAATGTATTCCCTTATGTTTGGGCATACTACCAAAAACAGAGAATGAGGTGCAATGTCATGCGAAACGACCACGTAGAAGCAATTCGCAGCGCTCTGCGCAGCAGGGTAGGCCAGCCCGTCAGGCTTCATGTCGTCGGCGAACGGAATAAGGTTCTCAATGCCTACGGCATTTTAGACGGCGTCTACAGCGATATCTTTACCATACTCGTTCACGATAGCGACTATAGCAAGCGATATTGCTATACCTATAGTGAGATTATCACCAAAAATGTCGCTGTGACGCCCGTTAGCGCGCAGTAAGCAAAACCCAGTAGCCCCCAGCGCCATTGCGCGCCATATAATACCTGCTTCTCTTATCCACCCAGGGAGGCATAACTGGCGAATAGGCCGCGGGGACTGCGAATGCCGTAGCGACCAAGGTGCCCTTGCTGAAAATGTCGCCCAGCAGATAATGGCTGTTCATGCCTTTGTATTCAATCTTTCTCCACTGCGATTCAGGAAATTCGTCGGGAAAGGGCGATACGTTGGTCACAATGGGCGTCATGGGGCATTCTCGCATCAGCGGGGTGTAGCTTTGCGGCTCCTCCTGCTCTGAAGGAACATCCTCTATCCAGGGTGACTCTACGGGTAGCGGTTCCTCTGCCACGGGGGCGGTGTTTTCCTCTATAGGGGCATCCTCCTCCTGACACTCTTGCTGTTCCGGTTCCTGGGTTTGAGGTTCCTGCTGCAACTGCCAAGTCATATCTGGTAGTGGGGCAGGCTCTGGTTCACTATCTTCCACGCTCTGCTTTGGTTCGGCTTTTTCTGGCTCTTCCCCCTTCGGCGTCTTGGGTTCTTCCCCTGGCGCCGTTTGCTTTGCCCTTTGCTGGCCTGGGCTTTGCTTCATCCGCAGCTCTGCCTCCAAGCCATCCCACCGAAAGGCTCCGTCTCGCTCTCCCCTGGCCTTGAACCGCCCGTCCTCCAAAATCGCTGCGGCAGCCACGTTCTCCTCTTTCAAGGGAAATATACCGTTTTCGTCGAAATAAAAGCGCCTGTTTCTGTCCAGCAAAGCCAACTTTCCCTGTGGCGCCGGCTGCAAGGCTGCGCTGCAGCCCTTAGCCCTGTGGTCTAGGGTCAAAATATGGCTCTGCTCTCCCTTTAAAATCATTTTTAACATCCCATCACCCCGTCTCGGACTATGCCCAATATCATCGCTATCTCTATTGTATTCCCCTATCGTCTGAAACATACCGGCAGACCGCTCCTATTGCCAAGGCAAAAAAAGAACCGGCATAAGCCGGTTCCTTTGGATTTGTTTCTTACTTCTTGGGCTTCGGGCCTGCGTTGACGATTTCGGCGGGCATGTTGGGGTATTTGCTGGTAAAGTTATTCTCAAACATCTCTGCCAGCTTGTTCGCCTGCTCGTCATAGGCTGCCTTATCTGCCCACATACCCCGTGCATCCAGCATTTCGTCGGGAACGTTGGGGCAGCTTACAGGATAATCCATGTTGAATACATCATGATGCTTAAACTCCACGCTATCCAAGGAGCCGTTGAGTGCCGCAGTAACCATGGCGCGCGTATAGCTCAGCTTCATGCGCTTTGCGCCAGATGCTGCGCTGCCGCCTGCCCAGCCGGTGTTGACCAGATAGACCTTCGTGCCGTATTTGTCCAGCTTCTCGCCCAGCATCTCTGCATATACAGAGGGATCCATGGGCATAAAGGGAGCGCCAAACAGGGTGGAGAAGGTGGGCTGCGGCTCTGTTACGCCGCGCTCCGTTCCAGCCAGCTTGGAGGTGAAGCCAGTCACGAAGTGATACATTGCCGCATTCTTATCCAGCCGACTGATGGGAGGAAGTACGCCGAACGCATCTGCCGTCAGGAAGATAACTACCTTCGGGATGCCGCCCACACCGGGAATCTGAGAATTGTTAATGTAGTTGACCGGGTAACCAACTCTGGAGTTCTCCGTCAGCGTATCGTCAAAGAAATCAAACTCCCGCGTCTCGGGATCCATCATGACGTTTTCCACCAGAGCGCCGAACTTAATTGCGTTGTAGATATCGGGCTCGTTCTCCAGGGTCAGGTTGATGCACTTTGCGTAGCAGCCGCCCTCAAAGTTGAATACGCCATCGGGGGACCAACCGTGCTCGTCGTCGCCGATGAGCTTTCTTCCCGGGTCAGCGGAAAGGGTGGTTTTGCCCGTGCCGGACAGGCCGAAGAAGACAGCCGTCTCGTGGGTTTCCGGATCCATGTTAGCGGAGCAGTGCATGGGCAGCACGTTCATCTTCGTCATGACATAGTTCATGGTGGAGAAGACGCTCTTCTTGATTTCGCCCGCATACTGAGAGCCGCAGATGACGATGAGATGCGCCTCATAGTCAATCATAATAGCCGCCTCGCTATGTACGCCATCCACCTCCGGGTCGCACTTGAAGCCCGGAGCGCACAGAATGGTATAATCCGGCTCGCCATAGGCCTTCAGCTCGTCTGCCGTAGGCTTAATGAGCAGCTGGG
>DBGCIZ010000046.1:0-2013 GCA_048355355.1 Christensenellaceae bacterium
TTGGTCACGTTGCAGCGGCCCTTTCCCGTAATATAAAGCTTTTTGCCCAGCTTTTCGTTGTGCTCAAAAAGAGTGACGCGGGCGCCGCCCGTGGCCGCCACATAGGCCGCCATCATGCCGGCAGGCCCGCCGCCCACCACCGCCACAGTTCTCAAGGCTGCACCTCGTCCTTATGGAGCAAATCCAGATCCTGCCGGGCGTAGACGTTCTTAGCCCGCCAGACCTGCTCCATAACGCTAAAATTCTCAAGAAGATGGTCCTTTTTTGCCAGGCCAATCATGATAATCAGCGCGTTGATAATGCTGAGGGGCGCCACCAGGGAATCCACAAAGGAGTTCATATCGCTCTTCGTCAAAATGCAGATATCTGCCAGACTGTATAGGGGAGAGATGGCGTTGTCCGTCAGGGTGATAATCTTGGCCCCCCGCTTTTTGGCAAAGCGCAGCCCGTCCACCGTCTGGTTGGAATACCGGGGGAACCCCATGCCGATGACCACGCTGTGCTCGTCTGCGTGAACCAGCTGCGCGTAAATATCCGTCGTGTCGTGGGTGACGTGCTGCGGATTTTCAAAGATATAGCTCAGGTAATAGACCAGGAACTGGGCCAGCGGCGCGCTGCTGCGGAAGCCGATGACGTAAATCTTCTTCGCGTTGACAATATAGCCCACCGCCTTTTCAAAGAGTTTGATATCCAGGTTGGCCCGGGTGGTCTTTAAATTGTTGATTTCCATTTTCAGCACGGTATCTACAATCTTTTCCGCGCTCATGCCCTCCATCAGGTTGAGCCGCTGGACGGTAGTCAGCCGGTTTTTGATAATCTCCTGCAAATGCTTTTGCAGCTTGGGGTAGCCGTCGTACCCCAAAACGCAGGCAAAACGGACCACCGTAGACTCGCTGACCCCTACCTTCCTGCCCAGGGCCCCCGCCGTCATAAAGGCGGCCTTGTCGTAATTTTCAACAATATATTTGGCAATCTCCTTTTGCCCCTTGCTGAAGGTCTTGAAGTTCTCCTTCAGGTATTCTATAATGTCCGGTTTTTCTACGTGTTCCATAGCGTCCTCCCAAAAAATTCAAAGGCGCGTCCCGCAGGACACGCCTTCATTATACCACATTGGTTGAAAAATGCAATTTATTTATTTGCATATTGCAAAATTACTGCTCCATCCCCCGCAAAAACGCAATGCTGGGCTCGTCCGTCTTGTTGTACTTCATGGGCGAAATGGAGATATAGCCCTGCTCAATGGCCGTGGCGTCGCCAAGGGGCGTCTCGTCCGGCAGGAGCCTCCCCCGGAGGATATAGGTCTTGACGCCGCCGCCCTTGTCGTCTATCAGCTCGTAGCGCTCGTCGTAAAGCATGTTGCTCTGGGCCGTGATGCGGATGCCCCGGTAGGGCCGCATCTGCTCTTTGGGCAGGTTGATGTTCAGCACGGTAGACGCGGGAATGTCAAAATCCATGACGCTTTGGATGATGCCCGCCGTAAACTCCGCCGCAAAGGTGAAGTCCATGGTGTCTACCGGCTCTGAAACGGCCTGGCTGACGGCAATGGAGCGGATGCCCGCCATGGAGCCCTCTGCCGCCGCGGAAAAGGTGCCCGAATAGCAGACGTTCGTGCCGATGTTTTCCCCCTGGTTAATCCCGGAGATGACCAAATCCGGCTTTTTTTGCGAGAGCAGCAAAATCCCCATTTTGGTGCAGTCCGCCGGGGTTCCTGAGATGGAATAGGCCGGCACGTCCGGGAAGCCGGGCAAGGTCCGCTCCGCCACGTAGAGCTTTCTATGCAGCGTCAATGCGTGGGAAAAACCGCTCCGCTCTGAATCCGGCGAGACCACCGTCAGGGTATGCTCCCCCGCCAGCGCCTTTACCAGCGCCAGCTGGCCTCTGGTGCCGAAGCCATCGTCGTTTACCAATAAGATATTCATGCAAAAACTCCTCAAGCCAATGCCGGAGGCACACTTTCCCCCGGCACTGGTATTTCTTCTAAATTTCCATCAAACGGGATGGATGCGCGATTCG
>DBGCIZ010000047.1:0-4068 GCA_048355355.1 Christensenellaceae bacterium
AGAATCGCCCACCACCTTCAGGGCAATCCGGTGAGCCGCCTGGTCGCTTCCGTATTGATAGTCGATAGTAATGCTGCCCTGCAAATCCTCAAAGGCCTCTACCGGCGAGCCCGCCGCAATCGACCCGTAAATCGGAATCGCTCCCTTTGGCTTTGGCGCCTCTTCAGTATATTCCGCCGCTGCCATCAGCTGCTCGTAAGAAACTCTGCCGCAGCTTCCCTCTGCAATCTTCCTTAAAATCTCCGGCGTTGGCCGCTGGCCGCGCATAATTTTGGAAAGATTTCCTGCGCTGATTTGTGCTTTCCTGCAAAATTCGTTGCGAGAATCCGCGCCTATGGCGTATTCGATTAGGTTTTCCAATGTAACCATGGCTTCCGCCCCTTCGCTTTTCTTCTGTTTTTATTATAGCACAGTCGTTTCTTTTATGCAACAGTTTTTTTCATTAGTTTCTTAAAGAAAACGCGCTCAGTATTCATAGGTGATTAAAATCTCCTCTGCAATGTCCCGCTGCGGCAGCCGCAAGTCCATCGCCCGCTTTTGAATGTAGCGATGCGCCTGCTTTTCATCCATCTTCAAGTTGGCAATCAAAACGCATTTGGCCCGGTCGATTAGCTTTAAATCCTCAATTTTCTGCTTCAGCAGCTGGTTTTCCCGGTGCGCCAGCTCCATCTTCCTGCTGATAGCCATGGCGATTTTTACACTTTGGTTCAGAACCTGCCTGGTCACCGGCTTTTCCAGCACAATTGCCTGCGTCTCAACGAGCAGCTCCTCCACCCGCTCTCCCAGCGAATTTCTCACCAAAACCACTACCGCCGTTTTTTCTACCACTGACTTGATAAAATCCAAGCCTATGTTTCCGCCCTGAATCAGATTGATAAATACAATTCCAGGGGTGACGCGCCTGCAGAATTCCTTCGCCTGTTCTACGCTTTGGCTCAAGGTTATATCGTCAAAGCCAGCGCTACGCAACGCCTCAGAAATAACGCTCTCCAGTTCCTCCGTAGCTGCAACGATTAATGCCCTGCTCATGATCCACTCTCTCCTTTGCCTGCGCCGAATTCTATATCTTATTGATATTCGGCCCCATATGCCACGGTGAATAGTATAACACAAATAATTCCATAATGCAATTTTTTATTTTTTATATTGCATTATTGGCGATATTTTTTAGAAATATCCTTCCAAAATGAAGTTTCCAACTTGAATAAATTCTTTTTCGATATAGTTTAAAAAAAGCCCGCTGCGCTCTGCAGCAGGCTTTTTCTTGCAAATCCGTTTAGTCGTCCAGCTTTTTGAATAAATCTGCCAGAGACGTGGTTGCTTCCTCCACCGGGGGGATTGTATAAGAGAATCTCTCCTCGTCGTCCCGGCGGCCTCTGCCGGAGGACTGCTCCTCCTCAGCGGCAACAGGCTTCTCCTCCTGGAGCAGCGCCCGGATGCTGAGGCTAATGCGCTTCTTCTCTGCATTGACCTCCAAAATCTTCGCCTTCACCGTCTGGCCCAGGGAAAGAACATCCTCTACCTTCTCAATCCGTCTGTTCGCAACCTGAGAAATGTGCACCAGACCATCCACCGTGGGCTCCAGCTCGACAAACGCGCCAAAGGGTGCAATACGAACCACCTTGCCCTCGATTACGTCGCCATCGTGGTACTTTTCAGGCACCAAGTCCCAAGGCTTGGGCTGCAACTGCTTATAGCCGAGAGAAATTTTCTTCTTCTCCGGGTCTACGTTCAGGATTTTCACTTCGATTTCCTGGTTTTCCTTCAAGACCTCTCTCGGGTGCTTGATTCTAACCCAGCTGATATCCGTAATATGGAGCAGGCCGTCCACACCGCCTACATCCACAAATGCGCCAAAGTCGGTCAGCCGCTTTACCGTGCCCTTGACCACTGCGTTCTTTTCAAAGGACTCGAACAGCTTCTTCTCCTCCTCCTCAGCCCGCTTCTGGAGCACTTCCTTATGGGAGAGGACGAAGCGCTTCTGACGCTTGTCAATATCGATAATCTTCACGTCCAAAGTCTGGCCTACAAATACGGAGAGATCCTCTACATATTTGAGGGACAGATGGGAAGCGGGGATAAATGCGTCGTATCCCTCCAGCTTGGAGAGCACGCCGCCCTTGATTACCTTCAGCACCTTGCACTGATAAACAGACTCTGGATCCATATTTTCTACCAGGGCCTTCCACTTCAGCTGGCTCTCAATCTTTCTTCTGGAGAGGCGGACATTGCCTTCCCCATCGTTCAAGGTGATAACCTCAGCCTCAATTTCGTCGCCAATTTTGAACATCTCTGCCGGCGAGACAGACCCGTCTGTTCCCAGATCCTCTTTGCGGATGATACCGTCTGATTTATAGCCAATATTAACACAAACTTCATCGTCAGAAACCTGGACAACAACGCCTTTGATAAATTGACCCCTTCTTATTTTTACAAATGTTTTTTCCAGCTCAGCAAGAAAGTCCGAATTTTCATCCTTGGCGTCTGTCTCCTGCTCGGCAGCCGGTGCCGCCTCAGCCTCAACCTCCTGGGCAGTCTCCTCCGTCTCTGCAACGGCTTCCACCGCCTCAACGGGCGTTTCGGTCTCCTGCACTTGGGCTACACTTTCTTCTGTAACCTGAGTGTTTTCGATTTCGCTCATGTGTGTCTTTACCTCCCTAATTATCCAATCCGGCGCAGATGCGCCAGCAACAATGCTTATTATATCACAATTAAAAAATTTTTCAAGTATAAGTTGGTCTGCTGACTCAATATATTCAGTATTTTTACAGTATTTTTGCGCAATCTCGTATAGCTTTCTAGTATTGGAGCTATGGCGGTCCCCAATGACGATGACGGCATCGGACTTTTGGGCCAGCTCCGCCGTCTCCCGCTGCCGCTCCGCCGTGGTTTCACAGATGCTGTCAAACAACTCTGTCCGCGGAATTTTCTGCTGTATGGCATCATAGACGCCGTATAGCAGCTCCTTTGTGATGGTCGTCTGCGAAACCACCAGGGCGCTTTCTACCTGCGGCAGGCCTTCTACGTCCTCTCTGCTGGAGACGATAAAGGCATTCTCCCCAGCCCAGCCCTTTGTTCCAATGACCTCCGGGTGCTCCGGTCTGCCCACAATGACGATGATATCGAACTTCCCCTGGGCCTCTGCCACCTTTTTGTGAATCCGCGTCACAAAGGGGCAGGTCAGGTCAAAGACCTCCTTGCCCTCCAGCGCCTTGAGGCAATCGGGCGAAACGCCGTGAGAGCGGATAATGACGCTTTCGTCCCCTATCTCGTCGATGGACTTCACCGAACGGATGCCCTGCTCCGCCAGGCGGCCCACTACCTCCTGATTATGTATTAAATCTCCCAGGGTGCAGAGCTTCTTCCCCTCGGCAGAAAGCCGAAAGGCCGCCTCTACCGCCCTCTTTACGCCAAAACAAAAGCCGGCGTGCTTCGCTAAGACGATTTGCATTGCGCAAGCTGCTCCTTTAACGCCAAAATTCTGCCCCGGACTACCTCCGTCGACTGTTTCATCAGCTCCACGTTAGAAAGCTTCAGCTCCTTAAATTCCTCTGCCAGGTTAAAGGGAGCGCCCATGACAATATAGTTTTTATGAAAAATCCGCATCTTTCCGTCCAGATAGACGGGCAGGATATCTGCATGGGTTCTGACGGCAATCATAGAGACGCCCGGCTGAAACCGCAGCAGCTCTCCCGTTTTTGAGCGGGTTCCCTCGGGGAAGATGCCGATAGTGCGCCCCTGCTTAATTAGCTTAAAGCAGGTTTTAATCGCCTCCATATCCCCCTTGCCCCGGTTCACGGGGAATGCCCCAAAGGCCTTGATGATGGCCCGCAGCAGAGGATTTTTAAACAGCTCCTCCTTGGCCATAAAATAGACCTTTGGCTTTACCACCAGATGCATAAAAATCGGGTCTGTCGCGCTGACATGGTTGGAAATCAGCATCATGCCGCCCTCGTATTTTGCGTGCTCGCCGCCAATGAGCTTCACCCGGTAAAGCAGGAAAAAGATAGGCCTTACGATGATTTTTAAAAAATTATAGAACATGGGCAACCTCTCTGATTTTTTTCT
>DBGCIZ010000048.1:0-6084 GCA_048355355.1 Christensenellaceae bacterium
GAGCCCCGTTTACGGGTAGCAAATAAACCTGCGCGTGGCTGGCAGGCCGATAAAAAACGCACTTGTGCGTAGGGCTAGCAGTATTAGGGCTATGCCCGAAAATGAAAAACCACCCGCTATGCGGGTGGATATTTATTGTTTTATAGCAAAAGGGCCACAAAGCAGATGTTTTCCCCAAAAAAGCCACTTAGAGCGGGAAGGAGCAACGGCATGGCCGAGAATACGGCAAAAACAGAGCGAACAAGCAAAAGGAGTGTTGCGCCCTGCCATTTTAAGAGCCTTGGCCTTTGGCGCGGACAAGGGCGAAAGCAGATTCAAGGGCAGAGAAAAGGTTGATATAAATAGAGGAAATGCAAAAGAGTTGGAGGAACGAATGAAACGAAAGAATATAGACGTACACGCTCATATTTTCCCCGGGAAAATCAGAGATAAGGCCGTCGCATCCATCGGACACTTTTACGATATCCACATGGATGCAAAGGGCTCGCCGGACGACCTGCTGCAGCAGGGAAACAAAATCGGCACGGTGGCATATGTGGTGCATTCTGTGGCTACGCTGCCCCGCCAGGTGCAGCATATCAACGACTTTATCAGCCAGCAAATGCAGGAGCACAAGGAGTTTATCGGCTACGCGACGCTGCACCCCTTCATGGAGGATGTAGAGGGAGAGATTGAGCGGGCCATTGAGCTGGGCCTGAAGGGAATTAAAATCCACCCGGATTTTCAACAGTTTGACATTGACGACGAAGCGGCTATGTATATGTATGAAAAGCTGGAGGGGCGCCTGCCTGTAATCTGCCATATGGGGGATGAGGTAAAGCGATACTCTGCGCCAAAAAAGCTGGCGAAGGTCATCGAGGCGTTCCCGGATTTAAAGATTATCGCAGCGCATATGGGCGGCTATAGCGAATGGGAGGATGCAGAAAAATACGTCATCGGCAAAAACGTCTGGGTCGATACCTCCAGCACGCTGTTTGCCCTGGCGCCGGAAAAGGTTGTGGATTTGATTCACAAGCATGGCGTGGACCGGGTCCTCTTTGGAACGGATTACCCCATGTGGCGGCCTGACGAGGAGCTGGAGCGCTTTATGAAGATGGACTTGACTGAGGAAGAGCGGGAAAAAATCCTTTGGAAAAATGCCGCAGAATTTTTGGACTTAAAAATTGACGAGGAGGAATGAGGTATGCCGAAAACGGTAAAGGCGGAAGAGCTGCAGGGAAACGTATTTGAGATGATTGGGAAGGAGTGGCTTCTGGTGGCCGCGGAGAAGGATGGCAAGGTCAACGCCATGACGGCCTCCTGGGGCGGCCTGGGCATTATGTGGGGCAAGGAGGTGGCCTTTGTGTTCCTGCGTCCCCAGCGGTATACAAAGGAATTTGTAGACGCGGGCGAGACCTTCTCCCTTTCCGTGTTTGGCGAGGAAAAGCGGGAGATGCTGCGCTATATGGGGACGGTCTCCGGCAGGGATGAGGATAAGATTGCAAAATCCGGCCTGACCTATACGCTGAAGGACGGCGCCCCCTGCTTTGACGGCGCAAAGGTGACCATGGTGCTGAAAAAGCTGTATGCCCAGCCCTTAGAGGAGGGTTGCTTCCTGGAGAAATCCCTCATGGAGAGGTGGTATCCCGAGAAGGATTTGCACACCATGTACGTTGCGGAGATTTTGGAAATCAGCCAGGATTGACGGCAAGAAGAGGCGGGCATGCCACAGGGCACGCCCGTTTTTTGGTGTGAGAACGAAAAAAGCAGATAGAAAAATCCCCCGGCAGCCTGCCAGGGGATAATGTTATTGAGGCAAGAGAAGCCATAAGCTTCTATTATTGACCGGCGCGAACCTCTTCGAATTCCTTCTGAATTTCCTCTGCCGGAGGCGCCGTCAGCAGGGAAACGACCACAATGCACAGGCAGGAGAACAGGAACGCCGGCAGCAGCTCGTAAATATCCCAGGCACCGCCGAGAGGGCGGATGAGCAGGTTCCAGATAAAGACCATGCAGCCTCCGCCAATCATACCGGCGATAGCGCCTGCACGGTTGATGCGCTTCCAGAACAGGCTCATAAGCATCAGCGGGCCAAAGGTGGCGCCAAAGCCGGCCCATGCAAAGCTGACGATGGTGAATATGACGCTGTTTTCATCCAGCGCGATGAGGATGGCAATAGCCGTCACCAGAAGCAGGGTGATGCGCGAGATAATCAGCACCTGCTTATCCGTTGCTTTCTTGCGCATAATGCCCTGGTAGATATTTTTCGAGAAGGCAGAGGCAGCGATGAGCAAATAGGAGTCAGACGAGCTGATAGTCGCTGCCAAAATGCCGGCCATCACCAGCCCCACCAGAATAGGCGGAAGCAGATTGGTGGACAGCAGAATAAACACATTCTCCGAGGCAGAGGAGGTGGTCAGCGCAGTGGGGAACAATGCCCGCCCCACAATGCCGAGGAATACTGCTACAGCCAGAGAGATGAGAACCCATACGGTGGCGATACGGCGAGAGCGGGTCAGCTCCTGCTCTCTGCGGATGGCCATAAACCGAAGGAGAACCTGCGGCATACCGAAATAGCCCAGTCCCCAAGCGAGGGTGGAGATAATATTGAGCACGCCATAGCTGCCGGCAGCGCCAAATTGGGGGTCGCCGCCCACAACCTGCTGCACGCCATCCACCGTAACCGGAGTGGCAATGCCGAAAAAGTCCAAAAACCCCGGGATGGACTGAGCATTCTGAATAACCGCGTCCAGACCGCCGGCGGCTACCACGCCGGTAATCAACACCACCACCAGGGCGATAATCATGACGATAGCCTGCATGAAATCAGAGGCGCTCTCTGCCAGGAAGCCGCCGATAATCGTATAGACCAGGACAAAGACGGCGCCGACAATCATCATTGGAACGTAATCAAAGCCAAACAGTGTCGAGAACAGTTTGCCGCAGGTGACCAGGCAACTGGCGGCATACACCGTGAAGAAAATCAGAATGAAGGCTGCCGCAATAAACAGAATTACCTTGCCTTTTTCGTGGAAACGATTAGAAAAGAATTCCGGCAGCGTAATAGAGTGAGCCTTTTCGCTATACCGGCGGAGCCGCTTTGAAACGATAAGCCAGTTAATGTACGTACCCAGCGCCAGACCGATGGCCGTCCAGGCAGCGTCGGCAATGCCGCACCAGTAAGCGACGCCGGGCAGCCCCATGAGCAGCCAGCCGGACATGTCCGACGCTTCTGCGCTCATAGCCGTCACCCAGGGCCCCAAGGTGCGTCCACCGAGAAAGTAGTTCTCGGAATTGCGGTTGGCCCTCTTTGCAAAGATAATGCCAATTACGATTACCGCTAGCATGTAAACCACCATGGTAATCATAGTTTGAATTGTGTCTCCCATAAACCCCTCCAAAAAAATAAATACATGGAATTGAAAAATTACACGACAATATTGTACTCTATTTCGCTGGTTAAATCAAGATAATCGGGATATATTAGGAGATTAGTCGGGGATTTTGGCTGAAACGGGCTGCTTTTGGCAAATACACCGGGGAAATGGGCCAAAACAACACCAAACGGGCAAGGCCTTACAGGGTACGGTAGTAAGGGCAGATATCCTCATATTTGCCGTCCTTCCGGCGGAATCCCGCGGGAATCAGCCCCAGCGGCACAAAGCCAAGCCGCTCGTATAAATGCCTGGCGTGTATATTGGTAGCGACGACAGCGTTAAACTGCAGAATGCGATAACCGTAGGCTTTGCCGCGGGCCATGCAGTCCTTCACCAGCAGCTCGCCAATATGCAGGCCGCGGCTCTCTTTGGCGACGGCAAAGCTGGCATTGCAGATATGGCCGCATCTGCCAACGTTGTTGGGATGAAGGATATACAGCCCCAAAATAGCGCCGGTGTCCTCGTTTTCCGCCACAGCGCAGCAGGTTTGTGAAGCGAAAAAAGCCCGGCCCGTCTGCTCGTCCAGGGTATCCTCCTGGGGGAATGCATCGCCAGCGTCGACCACCTCATTCCAGATTTGAACCATGGCGAGAAGATCGCCCTCCTGGTATTCTCTGATGGTAATATCCATATTGCCTCCTGAAAGCTGGAGCATGACGCTCCAGAGAATGCTTTTATTTTACCTTAAGAGCAGCGGCTTGGCAATCCCAGCCTAGTGCTTTCCGCCATGCTGCGCTGGCGGTTGGCCGCAAAAAGTTGGTAGCAAGCCAGAGCGTAGTGAGCGCGTTCACAAGGGAGCAGGGAAGGCGCAGCGGGACTTTTTGCGGAAGAGGAGGAGAAGGGAGCGGGCGTATGGCTGAATTTTTTTGCCGCAGGGAAAAAATAAGCCGGAGCAAAGCGAACTTTGCTCCGACGTGGTGCCGCTGATCGGACTTGAACCGATACGGTATTGCTACCGAGGGATTTTAAGTCCCTTGTGTCTGCCGATTCCACCACAGCGGCGAAACCAACTTTAATTATAAGCATGGGCAATGGCAAAGTCAAGAATATCTTTGCATTTCCCGCTCCAGCTTTTCTAAGGAGACGGCGTCCCCTAAGATGACGAGAATATCCGACTTGAGCAGGGGGCGGTCTGCGTCGGGCGTAATATTCAGCTTGCCGGATTTATCCCGGATGCCCATAATATTGACATTGTATTTATTACGGATGGCCAAATCCTTCAGGCTCTTATCCGCCCAGGCGCGGGGGACGGCGCATTCAATCATGCCGTATTCGCCGGAAAGCTCAATATATTCCTTCACGCTGGGATTCATGAGGGAATGGGCCATACGGACGCCCATATCCTTCTCGGGAAAGACGACCCGGTCCACCCCGACCTTCATCAGCAGGCGGGAGTGAATGTCGTTGGTGGCCTTGGCGATGACGTAGGGGACGCCCATCTCTTTCAAAAACAGCACCACCATGACGCTGGAATGAATCTCGCCGATAGAGACGACGACGATATCCATGGTATTGAGGCCCAGGTTATGGACGGTATTTTCGTCGGTGCAGTCGGCCTGGACGCAGTAGGTCAGCGTTTCAGACATTTCGTTGACGATGTTGGCGTTGATATCCACCCCCAGCACCTCGCTGCCGCGGCGGCTCAACTCTGTTGCAAGGGCGGTTCCGAACCGGCCCAATCCAATCACAGCAATCAATTTTTTCATACACAATCACCCAATCATAATTTTTTCTTCAGGATAGTGGATATCTCCCTTGTTTTTGGCGAACTGCTTGGTCAGCGCCAGCATGAGGGACATCATCCCCACGCGGCCCGCAAACATGGTCACCATCAGCACAATCTGGCTGGCTGGCAGCAGGTTTGGCGTCAGCGCCTGCGTCAGTCCCACGGTAGCAAAGGCGGAAACCGTTTCAAACATGATGTTATGGCTATCGTGCCGGTCTGCCTCAATCATGGAGATGACCAGCGTCACCACCAGAACCAGGATGATGCTGAGGATTGCCACGCCAATGGCCCTGAGCACCAGGGAACGGTTGATGGTCCGCTTAAACATGACGGTTTCGCTGCGGCCACGGATAATCTGCATGGTCAGCGCCACGAGAACGGCCATGGTGGTGGTCTTAATGCCGCCGCCGGTGCCCGCGGGGGAGGCGCCAATAAACATCAGCAGAATGGAGACAAAGCTGGAAATCGTCTGCATATTCTCCTGAGGGAAGCTGGCGAAGCCCGCCGTCCTACAGGTGACAGACTGAAACAGCCCGCCCATGATTTTCTCCCCGATGGTCCAGGATCCCATGGTTTCGGGGTTATCTCCCTCGGCGGCGATGAAAATGATGGCGCCGACGATAATGAGCAATGCTGTAGAAATCAACACGATTTTAGATTGCAGGGAAAGGCGCTTTTTCCGCCGGGCGAACCGGCCCACATCCATAATGACCAAAAAGCCCAGGCCGCCCAGGACGATCAGCGCCATGGTGACAAACATAATAATGGGGTCGTCATACACAGAGCCCAGGCTGTTGCCCTGGCCCAGCAAATCGAAGCCGGCGTTGCAGAAGGAGGATACCGCGTGGAAGATGCTCTTCCAGAGGCCATCCCAAAAGCCGAGCCGGGAAATCATGGGGTATAATAGCAGGACGGCGCCAGTGCCTTCAATGGCGAAGGTAA
>DBGCIZ010000049.1:0-5652 GCA_048355355.1 Christensenellaceae bacterium
GGGGCTATCCTCGATTTTCTGGACGCCCTTTTCCCGCAGCATATTGTGAGCCAGGCAGGCAATAATCCGCTTTGCCCCCTTCTTTTTCAGCACCCTCGCAATATCGACCAACGTCCCGCCGGAAATGCTGAAGTCGTCCACAATCATGCAGTTCTTCCCCTCTACATCGCCAATCAGCTCCAATATATGGGCCTTTTCATCGTGGGCGGTTCGCGTCTTATCTCCAATGGCTACCGGCGTGCCCAGATAATCCGCATATTTTCTGGCGTCCTTGGCAAAGCCCGCGTCGGGAGAGACGACCACAAATTCATCCCGGTTAAAAATCTCCAACCCCTTTACAAACTCGCAGAGCAGCGGCAGGGACAGCAGATGGTCCGTCGGGATACGGAAAAAGCCCTGCACCTGCGGGCTGTGAAGGTCCATGGTGACGATTCTATCCGCCCCGGTGTACTCCAGACAGTCCGCGCATACCCTGGCCCGGATGGAGACCCTTGGCTCGTCCTTTTTATCGCCCTTGGCATAGCCAAAATAGGGGATGATAGCCGTAACAGAGTTAGCGCTGGCCCGCTTGAAGGAATCCATCCAAAACAGGATTTCCACCAGCTCGTTATTCGGGTCCAAGCCAATCGGCTGCACCAGATATACATCCTTGCCCCGCACCGTCTCATTAATCCGAATAAAAATATTTCCGTCCGAAAAATGGATTACCTCTGAAAGCCCCAAGTCAGACCCCAAATATTTGCACATCTTTTTTGCAAACGCAACCCCGGAGCTTCCCGCAAAAATTTTGATGTCTCCCTGCTCGGAATTCATTTTATGACCTCTTTATTTTATTATTTTATCGCGCATTTTCATGCCAAAATCCTATATACATCCGTATTCTATCACAAAATTCTACAGACTGCAATCTTAAAAAAACGCATTACTCCGCCCCACAGGCGCGAAATAAGGCGGCCACGTCCCGCCGTACCCGAAGGCCGGCCCTCTGCTCCCTTCCCAGGGCAGTGGACTTTCTGGTGGCGCCGTGGAAATCGCTCCCGCAGGTTACAAACAGGCCATATCGGTCTGCCAGCTTTTCAAAGTAAGCGGTCTCCCGGTCGCTATGGGCGGGGTAATATGCCTCAATGCCCTCCAGCCCCTGGTTCTTCAGCTTTTGCAGAAGCTCGTCAAAATCGCCGTATTCCGTCAGCTTGGGATGGGCCAAAACGGCCTTGCCACCCGCCTCCTTGGTCAGCCGGATCGCCCTTTCCGAGGCGATTTTCAGCCGAGGCAGATAGCCCGCGCCTCCCGGCTCCAAATAGGTCTTAAAGGCATCCTCCAAATCCTCCCCATAGCCGCTCTCAAACAGGGCTCTTGCAATATGGGGGCGCCCTACTACGCCGCCTGCGGCAATCTCGTTAACCCGCTCCATCGTAATGGCAAAGCCCTGCGAAATCAGCTTTTTCACCATGTTTGCCGCCCGGTTGCGCCGCTGGTTTGCTAAGACCTCCAGCTCCTCTACCAGGGGCGCATAGTGAATATCCACGCCATAGGCGAGGATGTGCATCTCTCCTTCATAGGCCACGTTGAATTCCAGACCGCTGATTGCCCGAAGGCCAACGCGCCTGGCCTCGTCCAGAAATTCCGCCACGCCGTCGATAGTATCGTGGTCTGTCAGGGCAGCATATTCCAGGCCCAGCTCCTTGCAGGCCCTGGCCAGCTCCGAGGGCGTATAGGAGCCGTCGGAGGCGGTGGAGTGCATGTGTAAATCTATGTGAACAGCTTCCTTCATGAAAACGCTCCTTTCTAATTTTAAATATACCCCTTTTCCCCCTGGTTTTCAATGCTCATTTCCTGGAGGGGAAATATGTAAAAATTTTGCTACAACGCAGGTTTTGCAGCCTCAGCAATGCTATAATGAAATAACCTATTGCCGGAGGGAGCTATGAAAACTTTTGGAATTTTTCTCATTGTGCTGCTTTCCGTTATCATCCTCGGCTTTTTGCTCATCTTTGTGACTCCATCCTTTTTCGGCATTCACGCAGAGCCGGTCACCAGCGCCGAGGCCACAGGTAAGTATCTTCCCGGCGACCTGGTTTACATCGCCAAGACAGACGCCAGGAATATCCTCCTCGGGGAAACTGCCGTGAAGCAAACGGAAGAGGGCCGCCGTTTTTTTTCCATTACGGCAAAAAATAAAGAAAGCGCCGAGGGTACTGATGCAAACGGCCAAACCATTTTGTTCGAGGGAGAAATTGAAAAGGTGGCTCTGCGCATCCCGGGCCTTGGCTATGGGCTCATGCCCTTCCGCTCCTTTTGGGGTGTGACTTTCGTCGTCCTAGGCGCTGCGGCATGGCTGACAGGGGGTATCCTCCTGTTCCGCCTTGGGGCAAGGCGGGCGAAGCGCAGGCGAGCCAGCCGCAGAGGCGTCTATACCAAGGCATCCTGACGTCTTTGACGGACATTGCGCTTTCATGCCGCGTCAGGAGAGCTCCGCTGGCTTTCTCTGGGCTCGTTTGCGAGGGGCCGCGGAATGCTGCTACCTTTTCTCGCAGTTCCGTTTTGCCCTTGCCTCTGAAGCGCGCCACACAAAAAAACCAGCGCCGATGTCCCTTTCTGACGCTGGTTTTTCCAATTTTTATACACATTCTGTTCGCATTATATTTTATGCCTACTGGGCTCCCTCGTGTTCAATAATCTTAACCAGCGTGATCCAGAGAATCTTAATATCCAGCCGGGCAGACATGTGCTCAATATATTCCAGATCCTTCTCCATGCGCTGCTCCAGCGGCAAATCTCCGCGGCCGCTGATTTGGGCCAATCCGGTGAGCCCAGGCTTCACCATCAGGCGCAGCATGTATTTCTCATCCAGCGCCTCAATCTCCTTGGGGATAAAGGGCCTGGGCCCGATAAAGCTCATCGTCCCCGCCAGGACGCAGAAAAGCTGGGGCAACTCATCTATGCTATATTTCCGCAAAAAGCGGCCCACTCTGGTCACCCGCGGGTCGTTTTTATGCTGGATAAAGGGATTTTCCTTATTATGGAATACTGCATCGTCAATCATCTGCTCCGCATCCTTGCGCATGGTGCGGAACTTGTAGATTTTAAAGAGATGACCCCGCTGCCCTACCCGAATCTGAGAGAAAATCACCGGCCCAGGGGAATCGATTACGATGGCAATGGCGATAAAGGGAAAAAGAATAATCAGAATAATCAGGCAGACGATAGAACAGCTGATATCGGCAAAGCGCTTAAAAAATCGGTAGTAGAGCCGTTTGCGAAAGCTATTCTTTTTTTCATCCTCCATGGCCCGAAGCTTTTTCCTCAGCTCCAGATTGAGGACACATCCGTATTTCGACATCCTGCCTTACCCTTCTTAGACTAGTACCCTGATTATATCCTTTTATAGTGGCTTTGTCAAAGTCTGGGCCCCCTTTAGGCCTCTTCTTTTATTGTATCAAAATCTGCCTTTCCCATGCGCTTCTCCAGTTTTCCCCACAATATTTTATTCTTTTTCATCATTATGTCTTGTGTTCCCCCGTAGGATAGTATATTCTATAGAAAACGGGTGCGTTTCAGCCCGGCCGGCATCGACTTTACGAACAAAATATAAATTTCATCCGTGGTTGCGTAATTTTCGGCGTCTTTGCGTTTCAACCATGAATAAGGTGGTATTTATATTGTGGAAGCAGTAGAAAGGTACCGGCTGCTTCTACGCAGCACCTAAGGGGCTGCGGAACGGCCCACGAAAAGTGTGAAAAAGGAGGGAACCAAAGTTATGAAGATCAAAAACATTACTGAGCCGCAAAAGTTCTTTGAAGTGCTGAATCAGTGCAAGGGTACTGTCGAGCTTGTTACATCCGAGGGCGACAGACTGAACCTGAAGTCTAAGCTCTGCCAGTACATCACTCTGACTCAGATGTTTACCGACGCCACCATTGACGAGGTAGAGTTGATCGTTTCTGAGCCCGAGGATCTTGGCCTGCTGCTCAATTATTTGGTCAGAGGCTAACCTGCCACACAGCTGGGGTCGCATTCCTTTTGGGATCGACCTTTTTCTTTTGCCATAAAATCCTCTTTCTTTTCAAGCCTTCCGTTCTTTAGTATAATATAGCTATATCAAACTTGCGGAGTCGCCTATGAATTTTATTCTCAGCGAAAGCCAGCTGCGCCTGGAGCAGCGCCTTTTCGCCCAAATCAAACAGCATATTGCAGCCGGAGGGGGATACCTGCTCCTGCTGGTGCCTGCCCAGGCATCCTTTCTGATGGAGCGACGGATTGTAGAGCAGTGCAGCAGCGCCGGCTTTATGAGCGTAGAGGTTATGAGCTTCGAAAAGCTGGCGGAGCGCATTTTAAAGACAGCTGGCGGACGGTCAGACACAGTGATGGATGGCGTTGGCCTTGCCATGCTGGTGAAAAAGGCCATGAAGTCTTTAGGCAGCCTCCGCTCCATCGATTCGGACCAGCGCGATATTCACCAAAAGGCTGCGGAGCTTATTTCCGCCATCAAGGCAGAAAATATCAGCCCTGCCGCCTTGCGCACCATTGGGGAGGCCCAGCGTCCCTCCACCCGGGACAAGCTTCTTGATTTGGCAGACCTATACGAATATATCGCCGCTCACGCCGCCTCCCCCGACCTGCGGGATATGGAACAGCGGGCCATAGAGCGAGTCGGCCGGGCCTCCTTCCTGCAAGGTGCCAAAATCGCAGTCTATGGCTTCGATACCTTTACCGCCCTGCGCATCGACATGCTGCGGGCGCTGCTATCCCTTTGCGCATCTATGGATATCTATCTGGAATTAGAGGAGGAAAATCCCCTTTACGCCAACCAGGTCTTCTTTCTTCGGCAATTGGTGGAGATGGCAGCGGGCCTCCGGGAGCCTGTCAGGAAAACAATACTCCCTGCCGGCGCCTTTTCCTCCCCCGAGCTGGGGCATCTGTTTCAATGTGTCTTTGCCTATGGCGGCCATACTTTCCAGGGCCCGGCCCCGGCAATTCGCATCGGGCGGGCGGCTACCCGGCAGGAGGAGCTGGCCTGGGTGGCGGAGCAAATTCTCCGCCTAATGGCCCAAGGCGTACGACCCAGGGAAATTGGCGTCATGTCTGGCCAGCCCACGGCCTATGAGAACGAGCTGCGGGATGTGTTTGCCCGGGCAGGTATCCCCTATTTTTACGATGGCAAGCGGAGCCTGGGGGAAAGCCGGCTGGCAGAGTTTGTTCTCTCCGCTGTAGATATTCTGGAGAGCGGTTGGCGGCTGGATCACGTGCTGCGCCATATGAAAACCCACCTGCTCCCTATAGAGCGCCGCGAGGCGGAGGCCCTTGCCCGATTCGCCCGGGAGCGGCGCCTTTTTGGCTCCAGCTTTCGGACGGGGCTGAAAAATTGCGACGACGCGCTGGAGGATGCCCGCCGCCGCGGCTTTTCCCCGCTGGCCGCCATGGCCCAGCAGGCCCGGGAGACGGGCAATCTGGCCCTGGCTCTGGCAGACTATCTGGAGGCCCTTGGCATTCCTGCGCGACTAGAGCAGGAGGCAGAGGCCCTTCATGCCGCCGGCTTTGGAGACGAGGCTCTTTTTACCCGCCAACTCTTTGAAAAAACCCGCTCTGTTTTGGCCCAGGCCGCCCAGCTTGGGGCCGGGATGAAGGCCGCGGATTTGCGGGATATGCTCGCCT
>DBGCIZ010000050.1:0-7104 GCA_048355355.1 Christensenellaceae bacterium
CGGACAAAAACGAAAAGCAGGAAAGCGAGACGCGCTACCAGGAATATCAAACGGAGAGGACGGAGCAATAGACTGGCATGGACGTAAAAAAACAAATTGGAATTAAAAACTACACGGAATATGTGGAAAGCAAGATGCCTAAGAGCAAGGTAGGCTGGGAGTGCCTCAGGGCGTTTCTCGTAGGAGGGGGCATCTGCGTAGTGGGACAGCTGGTTCGCACCTTTGCCATGAACACTCTGGCATTGGATGAGAACGGCACGGCCTGCTTTACTTCTATGGTGATGATTTTTCTGGGCGCATTTTTAACAGGCCTGGGCGTTTACGATATTCTCGGCAAGTTTGCCGGCGCGGGGAGCATCGTTCCCATTACGGGCTTTGCCAATTCAATTGTCGCTCCCGCAATGGAGTTTAAGCGGGAGGGCTTTATTTTAGGCGTAGGAGCGAAGCTGTTTTCTGTGGCGGGGCCTGTGCTGGTCTATGGTATTTCGGCGTCGGTGCTGGCGGGATTGATCTATTACGCCTGCGCTGCCCTGGGATGGATTGCCTGAAATGTGGACAAGCTGTGGATAAATTGTTCAAAAATAGATACAGTTAAATGAATAGATATAGAATATTATCTGCATATTAGGCGTAGGGAGGTAGCGATGAACAAGCATTTGGGGGACAGGTCCGTGAAATTTGAGCAGCCTGTCTGGATTATTGGCAAAGGCAGCGTAGTCGGCCAGGAAGAGGCCAGAGGGCCGCTCAGGGAATGTTTTGATTTAATTGCCGAGGATGGCTTGCTGGGAGAAAAGACCTTTGAAAAGGCGGAAAAGCGGCTCTTTGCCATGGCGGTGCAACGAGCGCTAGAGGGCGCCGGATGTTCTCCCGGAGATATGGATTTTTTGGTGGGAGGGGATTTGCTGAACCAGATTATCTCAGCCAGCTATAATGCGAGAGATTTATCTATCCCCTATTTCGGGATATACGGCGCATGCTCCTCTATGGCGGAGTCTCTCACGTTGGGGGCCATGATGGTGGACGGCGGCTTTGCGGGAAAGGTGCTCTGCGCTACCAGCAGCCATTTTGCCACGGCAGAGCGGCAGTTCCGCTTTCCCTTGGAGCTTGGCACGCCGCAGACGCCTACAGCACAAAACACCGTCACAGGCGCGGGGGCTACGATTCTTTCGGCAACACCGGCCTACGGAAGCCGGTGTTATCTGAGCGGGGCCACGGTAGGCACTGTGGTGGACATGGGAATCACAGATGCTAACAACATGGGGGCGGCCATGGCTGGGGCCGCGCTGGAGACAATCGGCACGCATTTGGAGGACTTCAAGCGTACGCCAAAGGACTACGATGCTATCGTCACAGGAGATTTAGGCACCTTTGGCACAGAACTGCTGCTAGATATGGCCAAGCGGTGCGGCATTGATATAGAAAGAGTGCATCGGGACTGCGGCGTCATGATTTTTGAAGGCGTAGAGGGAAAGAAATGCGGCGGAAGCGGCTGCGGCTGTGGAGCGTCTGTGTTAAACGGCTATTTTCTGCGGAGCTTGGAGGAGGGAAAGATGAAGAGAATCTTATTTGTGGCCACTGGGGCGCTGCTTTCCACCACCAGTGTGCAGCAGGGGGAGTCTATCCCCGGTGTGGCCCATGGCGTTGTAATCGAAAGGAGAGAGGCTTAAATGGAGTTTTTCTATGCGTTTATCATTGGGGGAGGCATTTGCGTCGTAGGCCAGCTCCTGCTTTCCCTGACAAAGCTGACGCCGGCGAGAATTTTGGTGCTGTTTGTTACCCTGGGCGTCTTTCTGGGGGCAATTGGACTTTATGAGCCGCTGGTGGAGCTGGCCGGAGCAGGCGCGACCGTGCCGCTGACTGGCTTTGGCTATTCGCTAGCCAAGGGAGCGATAGAGGCGGCGGCAGAAAACGGAGTGCTGGGGGCGTTCACCGGCGGCGTCATGGCAACAGCCGGGGGGATTACGGCGGCCATCGTGTTTGGCTATCTGGCGGCGGTGATTTTTAACCCCAAAATGCGAAAATAGAGATGAAAGCATGGAAAAAGCGCCCTTCTCTTAAGCGGTATGGCAGGGAAGGGCGCTTTTTGATGCTAAAAATCGTCCAGCTGCATTTGAAGATATCGCCCAACTACATTAGAAAAGTTTTCAATGGTGCGGATATAGGCGAAATCCTTGCCGAAAATCATCTTTTCCGCGGGGAGCTCCTCCTCGCGTCCGGCGAAAACCCCTAACACAGAGACGCCAAGAGAGCGCAGGTGCCGCACCTCCATGGCCGTATCGCGAACGGCGAATTCCCCCTGATAGGGGCGGGTCGACCGACCGTCCTGATTCACCACTAAATCAGAGGGGCGGCCGTCGCTGAGGACGATGAGAATTTTATTTTCCTCGCTGCGCCGCAGGAGCCCGTCCGCAGCTGCCCGGATGGCCAGGCCATCCCGATTGCTGGACATACTGTTATAGCGGAAAATATTTTCTGCAGCAGAAGCGGGGTCGTCATAGTCCCGGAACCGATGGAGCACAGTATGGTCCCAAAAGGTGCAGTAGCTCATGACCCGATGGGGGATTTGAACGGCATAGAGCGCATTGCTCAGAATATAGCCCTGCAGGGCGACTTGGCTTTGTCGGCTGCGTTGGGAGCCACTGCCGTCGATTAAAACGTCCACGACGAACCGGGAGTCATCGCCCCTGGTTTCCTTGCGGAACAGATTGGGCTGGGCAATGCGGCCCGCCTTCCAGACCAGAGCCGGCTGAAGGGTGCCGTGGTCGCTGGAGGAATAGTAGATGTCGCTGCGCAAGGTAAGGGTGCGGCGCAGGGCATCGGTCAAAATGGAGATATTCCGCTTGATTGTGCGATGGTCCCGGTGGTATGCCTGCTTATTTTTTCTGGTTTGCAGAGAGGACATCTTATATTGATAGTTCTGCTCTACAGGATTGGCCAAAATGCCCTCTGTCATATAAACCCGGCAGTCGCGATGGACACCGTTGCAGATAGCGCGGTTGAGCCGTTCCTGCTCTGCCGGGGTGAGGAAGGAACGGCCAAAATTTTTTTCCACAAAGACGCGGCGCTTTTCCAGAGAGAGATTATCCGTATAGACAACCCGGTCGGAAATCTGGTCGGAAGCGCCCGCCCCGCCGCCGGCAGAGGCGTCCATGACCTCTGAGGCAGCCTGGCTCCGAGCCAGCTCCTCCCGAAGCTCATCATTCAAATAGTCCTGCCAGTCGAATTCTCGCAGCTCTTCCGGCGTCACTGCCAAAATCTGCTCCAGGGTAATGCCCCGTTTATCAAAGCTACTGTCGCAAAGGGCATTGTAAATAGCGTCAGTAGCGCGGATGACGTCCATGGTATCTGCCCCGTCTGCAAGGCTGGTCAGACGGCGATAGGAATCTTGCAGCCTGGGGGAGACGTGGGCCTGGTCTTCTCCGTGCAGGGCGGCATATTGATAGACATATTGAAGGTTGCCGATGAGAGAGGCAGTGAGGGTATGAAACTCGTATTCAAACAGGTCTGCGTAAGCCTTTTTTCGCAAATGCGAAACACCGGCCCTCTCCTCCATCAGGCGAGGGATGGCGGCGCCGTCAATGACCAGGCGACTGGTGCGGTTTAGACTACCGCTGTCTGCTCCATAATAGATTTTTTTCAATATATAGAGATAAAAGGAATCCCGGTCGAAAAATTTGGCGAAAGCACCCTGCTTGACTGCGTCGTAAAGGGCAATATTGGGAGAGCGGAGAAAGGCCTCCACATCTGGCTCAATTTTCAGCGTATAGTCTCCGCTGACCGTCCAGGCCAGATTGCGTATGCGGTTTTCCAGCTCCAGAGAGGCGCCGCCATCCGGAGAGAAATAGTCCTGGCTCAACGGAAAACATCCTCCCTAGTCCAGTTATCGGGAATGCGGGTAGAGACCACATCGTCGATAATATCATGTTCAAAAACGTCGAAGCTTTTGTTCGTAATGCCCATGCGCACGGCCAAGGCCGGGGAAAGCCCGGAGCGAATAGTGGAAAGAGCGCCAATCAGCCCGCGGAGGTCGATTGGCTTGGTGGAAATTTCGCTGTTAAAGGCCTTCTCCTGCAAATCCAAAAACAGGCCGGCGAACTGGGCCAGAGCGGCCTCCTTGCCATCGGGGAAGGCTTCCTGCAAAATCGCCATCATCAAATCCTCATTGACGGAAGGCATCTGAATGACCAAAAAGCGGGAGACCAGGGCCTCGTTCAACTCTCGCGTCCCCGCGTAGCCATAGTTCATAGTGGCGATGAAGCGGGTAGCCTCGTGGAGATAAATCCGGTCATAACCGGGCACGTCGATGAGCCGGCGAAAATCAAGCGTGGCGTGAAGGACGGAAAGAGCATCGCTTTTGGCCATGTTAATTTCATCTAAAATGCCGAAAAAGCCGTCCTCTGCGCACTGATAAATGGGCCCCTTGCGGAAAAATACCCGGTCACCCGCAAAAGTATCCGTGCCAATGAGGGAAGCGCTGTCCGTATTGACATGGAAGGAGATATTGTAGGAGGGACGATTGAAAATCCAGCAGAGATTGTCCGCAAGGACATTCTTTCCCGTGGCCTTGGAGCCAGAGAGAAGGATGTTTTCGCCCTGGAGAAGGGCAGCGATGGCCATTTCAAGAATTTCTTTGCCGTAAAATAAGGTTGAGGGCACGACAACCTGGCGGGAATCCACCGGCGTCTCCCCAAATTTGCGGCGAAATTCCGCCACACCGTCGATTAACTCCTGGGATACTCCCCGGTTCTGCAGCATTTTCAATGGGTCCATATACTTCACCTCAAAAAATATTCCAGTTTATTATACCTCTTTCCACCGGCGCAGAAACGCCATATAGGCAGAAATTTGTGAAAAAAGTGACGGAGTGAAGCTGGCCGAAGAGAGGGGTCATGCGCACAGATATGGAAAATAGCGCAGAGCGCGCGCAAGAAATGCTGCCGATTGGATAGAATAAAAATGCTGCCATAGCGAGGGGCAAATAAGCCGGCTGGCATAAGAATGTAGAGCATATTTTTAGGGGGCGGGTCAGCGGAGGGATTTGCATTTCTTACAATGGAGCGCTATAATCAAAGAAAAAACAGGAAAGAAGGCAGAGCATGAGAGCTGAGATATTATGCGTAGGCACGGAGCTGCTTTTGGGGGATATTGTAAACACAAACGCGGCGTTTATCGCGCAGGAGCTGGCGGAGCTGGGCATTGGGGTTTACTATCAGTCTGTGGTGGGGGATAACCCGGAGCGCCTGAAGGGCGCCATAGATACGGCATTTGCGCGGGCGGATATCCTGCTGATGACTGGCGGGCTGGGCCCCACCTATGACGATTTGACGAAGGAGACGGTGGCCGAAAAATTCGGGCTTTCCATGGAGATGCACCAGGAATCTCTGGAGGAGATTTGCAGCTATTTTCAGCAGCTGGGCCGCCCAATGACGGATAACAATAAAAAGCAGGCAATGATGCCCAAGGGGGCCATCGTGTTTCACAATGATAACGGAACAGCGCCTGGCCTGGCAGTGGAAAAGGACGGAAAAACCGCGATCCTCATGCCAGGGCCGCCCAATGAAATGAGGGTCATGTTCCGCAATTATGTCAAACCATACCTGCGGAAGCTCTCCGGAAAGACCATCCGCTCTCACACCATCCATTTGATTGGGATTGGGGAGAGCAATGTGGAGGATATGCTGCGGGATATGATGACCAGCCACCAAAACCCTACCATTGCCCCCTATGCCAAGACGGGGGAGGTGCGGCTGCGGGTGACGGCTTCGGCAGATTCCGACGAAGCAGCAGACCAGCTAATTCGGCCGGTCGTGGAGGAGATTTCCGGCTTGCTGGGGGAGTATATTTACGGCATTGATGTAGACACGCTGGAAAATGCGGCTGTGCTGGCTCTGGCGGCGAAAAAGCTGAAGGTAGCTGTGGCAGAGAGCTGCACAGGGGGATTCCTCTCCAAGCGGCTGACGGATATACCTGGGGCGTCTAACGTGCTGGATTTGGGCGTTTGCACCTATGCCAACGCGGCAAAGGAGAAGGTGCTGGGCGTGAGCGCAGAAACGCTGGCCCAATATGGAGCGGTTTCCGAGCAGACTGCCAGGGAAATGGCAGAGGGCGTCCGCAGCCTGGCGGGAGCGGATATTGGCATTTCTACAACGGGAATCGCCGGCCCTGGCGGCGGCACAGAGGAAAAGCCGGTGGGCCTGGTGTACGTTGGAGTCAGCTCGAAATACGGAACCTTTGCAACGGGCTTCAACTTTGGCAGAGGCCGGGCGGACGAGAGGGATTATATCCGTCAGGTGGCGGGCTCGAACGCGCTGCGTCTTCTGATAAAAGAAATAGAAAAGTATTAATGTAAAAATATTTCGATATATCGATATATGGAGCATAAAAAGAGAGGCGTTGCTGCCTCTCTTTTTATGCTTGCCAAAGGTCAACGGTTTTCCAATTCGAACTTGCCCATGAAATCGACCAAAGCTTGAACGCCTTCAATCGGCATGGCGTTATAAATGCTGGCCCGCATGCCGCCCACTGTGCGGTGGCCCTTCAGGTTGGCGAATCCAGCTGCGGAAGCCTCGGCGACGAACTTTGCATCTAGCTCCGTATTGCCCGTTACAAAGGGGACGTTCATCAGGGAGCGGTCTTTGGGTACCACCGTGCCCCGGAACAGACTGCTGTTATCCAGAAAATCGTAGAGAATAGACGCTTTTTTCTCGTTATACTCCTTCATAGCCGCCAGGCCGCCCCGCTTTTTCAGCCATTTGAACACCTTGCCACAGATGTAAATGCCATAGGCGGGAGGGGTGTTATAGAGGGAGTTATTGTCCGCATGGGTTTTATATTTCAACATGGTAGGCGTGCCGGGGAGTACGTCGTCCGTAATAAGGTCCTCGCGGATGATGACGATAACAACACCGGCCGGACCGATATTTTTCTGCACGCCGCCATACATAATGCCATATTTGCTCACGTCCGCAGGCTCGGAAAGGAAGCAGGAGGACACGTCGGCAACCAGGGTCTTGCCTTTTGTGTTGGGCAGCTCCTTAAACTTGGTGCCGTAAATGGTATTGTTTTCGCAGATGTAGACATAGTCTGCATTTTCTGAGATGGGGA
>DBGCIZ010000051.1:0-9196 GCA_048355355.1 Christensenellaceae bacterium
AAGCCGCTGCAGGCTGGGGCGGAATTCTGCCCCCACTGTGGCGCAAGGCTGGAGGCTCCCTCCCGGGAGCCCCTGCAGCGCGAGAGGTTCCCCAAGCTTCCCGGCGTCCTTTTATCCATCGGGGTGGGCCTGACTCTTTTGATTTTTCTGATTTCGTGGAGTGTGTATGGCCGGGTGTACTTTTTCGATGGCTACGCCATCACCGGGATTGGCTGGAGCCTCTCCTTTGGGCTTTCGGCCGCCGGGATTCTGCTGGCCGTTATCTTCCTCGCCAAGGGCGGGCCCTATGGCAACCTGCGGCGGCAGCTTGCTCTGCTGGGCGCGCTGGTGGCCATTCTGGCCGTGGTCCTTCTCTGCTCCGCCTTCCTCAATGGAGCGGGGAGCGGCTCTTCGTCCGATGTCTCCAGCTCCGATTTTGCGCAGAATCCCTACGAATCCTGCCATAGCACACAGGAGCACATCCAGGCCATTTATTCCTACGACCTGAATCACGATAACTACCTGTCAGAGTCCGAGCTGGAGCTCTTTGCCGAAGCCCATCCCCGGTTTATCAACGACGAGCCCTTCCTTGCGTGGGCCGAAAATCACCTGGGCTAGCATCCCTCTGGCCTCCCCCCGGGGGAGGCTTTTTTTATCCTTTACACTGCCGCTCTAATGCGTCGTAAACCGCCCGGCTCTTCCCCTCGTCGCAGAGAAAAACGATAATATCCCCGGCCTGCAAAACCGTATCTCCATGGGGGACCAGCTCCCTGTCGTCCCGCTTGACCGAAACCAACAGCCCGTGCCCCGGCCAGGGAATCTCCTGAATTTTCTTTCCGCAGACCGCCGCGCCGTAGCAGACGGGGGACTCTATGAGTATTTTTTCGTCAGACTCGGCAGCCGGCCTCTCCTTTTTCAGCAGCCTTGCTAGAAGCATATCGTAAACTGGCTTGGAATGCATCAAATCAGCCACTGCGTACGCCACCAGCGAGACCAGCGTCAGCGTCAGCATATGGGAAAAGCTGCCCGTCATCTCCGTAATCAGAATCACGCCGGTCACCGGGGCGCGGACAATGGCGGAAAACAGGCCCGCCATGCCGAGAATGACAAAGTTGGGCAGCGGGGTCTCCAGGCCGAAGCCATGCAGCGCCTGACTGAACCCACTCCCCACGATGGCCCCCAACACCAGCAAGGGCAGGAAAATACCGCCCGGCGCCCCGGAGCCAAAGCTGACCATGGAAAAAAGGAATTTTATCACAAATAACAGCAGCAGGGATTGCAACGCCATATCCCGAGAGACTAGCTCAATCAGGTTGTGCCCCCCACCCAGCACCATGGGGTATAGCACAATCAGGCCCCCTGCCAGCAAAAACGGAATCAGCGTCCGGACGAAGGGAGAGGCGATTTTGCCAAACCAGTCCTGCGATTTTCGGATGCAGAAATTATACAGCACCCCCACCAGCCCCAAAATAATGCCCAGGACCAAAACCATCCAATAATCCTCAAGGGGCATCATCTCCGCGGCGGAAAAGTCAAAAACCGGCTTTAACCCAAACACATAGCGGGAGATAAAGTCCGCCGTAATCGAGGCGGACATGGCCGAGAGCAGGACGTCCACAGAAAAGCTCTTGTGCAGCTCCTCCAGAGAAAAGAGCACGCCCGCAAAGGGAGCGTTAAACGCCGCCGCCAGGCCGGCGCTTGCCCCGCAGGTCATCAGCATTTTTTCCTCCGTCCTTCCCCGGCGGGAGATCCGGGCCACGCCCTTCCCTGCCATGGCGCCCAGCTGGATGGACGGGCCCTCCCGTCCCAACGAAAGCCCCGCCCCAATGGCCAGGACGCCTCCGGTAAATTTCGCCAGAAGAACGCGCCACCATCTTTGCGAAATGCCGCCCCGCAGCTCGCCCTCTACCTGCGGGATGCCAGAGCCGCCAATCAACGGCTCCCACCGCAGCAGCAGGGTCACGAGCGCCGCCAGACCGCAGAGCACCACCAGCCAAATCAGAATCGCCCAGGTAAACTGGGCCAGATAGGCCCCAATCTGCTGCCGGATATTGTCTGCCTGCTCCAGCACAATGCGGAACAGCACTGTCACCAACCCCGCCGCGATTCCAACGGCAATTCCCTCCAGCACTAAATAATAGCGAAATTTGCGAAATCGGCTGAGCAACTTTGCGGTAGCCGTCTGTTTTTTCTCCAAAGTCCTGCGCTCCCCCTTCTCGGCTGTGCCGCTCCGTGCGGCATGGCCGTATCATTATAGCATGGGATTCCGCGGAAGTCGAGGGCGGTCTCCTCTTCTCCGGCGCCGGCCCCGCCGTTCTCTCCTCCCGCCTCTCAGTATGACAGCAGACGGGGTTTAAAACGGGGTTTTTTATAAAAATAAAAGGCTCTGCAATCGCGAGGACCCTGCCTTAAATCATGTCAGCAGAGAGCGAAAGAGATGCCTGCAAAAATTTTTGAAATAAATAGGAATCCGCAAAAGGTTGGTAGCGAGAGAGCACCGTCGCGAGAGCGTTTACAACCGAACAGGTGTCCCGAGCGTGACCTTTTGCCGAAGAGGAGGAGTAAGGGAGCAGACCGTTGGCTTCTTTTTTCTGCCGCAGGTAAAAAAAGAAGTCGGAGCAAAACGAACTTTACTCCGACGTGGTCTGGGTGACAGGAATTGAACCTGTCAACATACTTTTTTTATGATTTTTCATATGTCGAATATGCCTTTATTATGGGATTTTTGCTCTATACGACTTTTTAAAAATCACAAATGAAAAACAAAACGGGGTTTAAAATGGGGTTTTAAACCCCGTTTTATTCTGGTAGAAACTTCTCCCTTATATCCCCTTTTATTTCTTCATGTTGTTATAAACCGCCTCCTTTGCTGCTGCCGTCCATGGCATTCCCTCCAAATAGTCGTGGAGCTTGTCATTATAGACGCTCTTCTTTTCGTCTGCAAATTCTTTTTGGCCGATATATGCGTCTATATATTGGTCCTCTGTCACATATCCCGTCTCCACAGCCCGCAGCATTTTGCTTTTGCGCGTGTCTGTCATTGCAAATTCCTTCACTGCCGACCGCAGTGCATCGCCCTGTAAGCCCAGCGATGCAATCCAGCCTGCCCGCTCGTAGCTCTCATATCCATCCACTCTGTCCTTGATGTACTGATAATCTGCCTCGCTGACGCCTTCCAGCCTCTTATAAGCCTTCGAACTTTGAACGTCCTTCACCTCCTGCTCTGTCAGCTCCGGCGCCTGTCGGATTGCCTTTGGCGCAGAGTATGCCGTGGTTCCTGCCGTGTCGGATGTTTTCCCGGCTGTTGTCGCAGCGTCTCCCAGGCCCTTCACCTTGCTCTCTTCGCGGCCCCCTGTCTGCGCTTTCACCTTGGCCAAATACTTGTCATATTCCTCCTCGGGGTTCTCCTCTTCCTTTTCGCTTTCTTCCTGATACTCCGGTGACCTTCCAAAGGCCTGAAATAGTGCGGCTGTCTCCTTGTCCGGCAGTCCCAGCCCATAAATATAGTCTCGCTGTAAATTTCCTTCTGAGCCGGTGACGTTCTCGTCCCCCTCTATGTCGTGGAACTCGTCATAATACCGTCTGTAGTCGGCGTAATCTGTGCCGTATTTGTCGTGCAGCTCCCGCGCCCATTCCTGCTGCTGTTCTGAAAGCATTGATATCTCCGGGACGTATATTTTCTCATATTCTCCTACAACCTGATTCACCCGTTCCTCTGCGCCTTTTTGCAATTCGCCAATCCGCTCACGAATGTCCAGAATCCTCTCCTCCCGCTCTGCCTTGCTCAGGCTGGCGTCGTTAATCAGATTGCTTTCCTCCCGCCGCAGGTCAGAGATTTCCGCAGCAATCTTGTTATATTCCAGATATCGCTTTTTCTTCGGCGTGATGATGTCGCTCTCCAGGTTCTCTTCCACTTGTTCGCTCTTATAGTCTGTCTCCGCCTGGTTCAGCGCCTCATAGAAGTCCGAGGAATTTCGGTTCGAATACCGGCTGTCCACAGTAAAGTTGGAAACGACGGGGTCGATAAATATCTGCCCCAGGGCGTCTCCTACATTTTCCGGTTGCCCCTCTTGGGTAAACATGGGCTGCAAGATGTCCGCCGCTACTCCCAGATAGCTATCCATCAAATAGTCCACCTGTTTCGGCGATACGTTGAATATCTCCCCGATTCCCTTCGCAATGGAGCTGGTTTCCGCGTCGTATTGGAGCCGTGGCTCTAAGGCCTCCAATTCTGCCGGGACGATTGCCCGCCCCGCAAAGTCCTGATTCGTGGGCAAGTTGTAGAGCAATGGAGAAAAAATATTGTCCGTTACCGGGTTGCTGAAAAGCATATTGTCTGCTGTGATTTCCAGTGTGTCTCCTAAATCAAAGGTATCAAAGTCCCCTTTGATGGCTCTTTCTACCAGATTCGCTGCAATGGTGGGCAGCTCTCTCGGTTTCGGTATCTTGATAAACTGATACTGATATCCGTTTTCATCGGCCGGTCCGTAAGGAATATTCCAATAGGTTTCCTTTTGCCTGTTCGTCAGCTGCTTATAATATGGGTTGTCATCGTTGCCTCCGGTTAGAACGGATAGCAGCGCCCCCACGCCCACAGTCAGAGCCAATCCCTTTACCGCTGTGCTGGTGGGATGATTTTTGTATTGCCTCACCTGCTTGTCAAAGCCCTGCATTTGCGCATTGAAAAAGGGAATTACTGCGCCCAATCCCTGTCCAACTCTTCCGCTCCGTGAAAAATTCACCGTTACATCTGCCGCCGCCTGGATAGCCTTTCGCCTTCCCTCCGGCGTGTTCCCATATCTGTTGAGGCCGTTTAAATATTCCATGTATCGGAACATGGTCTCCGATGCCTCTCCTGTAAAGGATAAGACATTTTTAACCGTCTGGCCTATCTTTTTCGCTGTGCCGGGGTTCACGCTTTTTACAAATCCCTTGCTGCTTTTAATCTGGCCTGTGGATTTCCCTCCCAACGCCTTAAATTGTTGGTAGTTTGGGTTGCTTTTATTCTTCAAATTCCGGCCAGTCATGTCCCATATGGCCCGTCCCAGTGTTTTTAAGTAAGTGCCCGGATTTGTCTCAATGCTGTTCTGCCACGCCGTGAAGAAATCCCTGGTGAAATTTCGGGCGGCAAAAATCGGATTTAATACAGTAATGAGCATTTTCTGGGCATTGTTCAGCTTTTTGATGACCTGCAGGCTTTGGACGCTGTCGCGGTAAAAGAGGTCGTTCATCGCCCGGTACATCTCCTCTGAGATGTACATGCGCATCTTTTTCCCATCTCGGATAACTGTGGCAGTATAGTCCCCTTCCGCCGTCTGCCGGATTGCCTGCCTGTCTATCGCGTCCAGCGCCTCCATGTTCAAATCCATGTTTTCAACGTTCCCATCCGCAATTTGGACAAAGGGCGCCATCTCCGTAGGGAATGCCGTCGCAAAATCGTAAAGGTTTCCTAATAGCTCGTTTCTCCGCTCCATCCTTACAAACTGTCCGATTTTATCCGCTACCGCGTTCTGTATGTCCACAATGGGGCTGTTTCCACCCTCTGCTGCCTGAATCACGTTCCCTGTTGAAATATTTCGTCCTCGACTCCTGCCTCCCTTGTTCCTGTCCGCCCGTTCTACGGGGATATAGTGGGGGTATTTCTCCCTAAGTTCTTGAAACTGCTCCTCCGTCATCATGCCGCTTTCTACAACCCATTCGTGCATAAAATCGTTATAGTATTGCCGCACCTCCTCGGCTCTTGCCTTGAGGGATGGATTCTCCCGGTCCATCTCCTCTATTCTTTTCTGGCTTTCCTCTGCCGTCCAGTCAAAGACCTGCTTGTCTGCCGCCGCCCGCTCTACATTTAATTGGTGCAGCATGTAAAGGTTGAGCTCCCTGGTCAGCTTCCTGGTCTCTGCTTTGGTGTTTCCGTTAAAATTCCGCTTGGCCACATCCTGCCAGCTTTCTCCTGTGTTGTTTCCGTCTATGTCTACATTGCCGTTAATCAGAATGTGCTCCGCCGTCGCGCTGGCGTTGCGATAAAGCTGCGCCGCATCTTCAGCCGTTTGCCTGTTCTGCGCAACCTTTCTCTGGATTTTTGCCATCCGTTCCAGCTCTCTCTGGCCGGATACCATTTCCTCGTAAATTCTATTTGCCGCCTTTCTCGCTTCCGTTACCCTGCTCTCAAAGCTAGGCCTGTCGCTCCCCAATATCACCTCCGGCTCCGCCAGAACTCTGCTGTCCTCCCTCGCCTCGTTCATCTCCCGGATTTGCTGCGAAAGGCTCCCTTCCCCGCTCATGGTCTGTAGCAGCGGGTCGCTTTCGTCAATTTTCGGCGCGCTTAAAATCTCTGCCTGCGCCGCCTGTCGCGCCTGTCTCCTGGCCTCCTGCGCTTCCGCCCGCTGGTCAACCTCCTGTAAAACAGAGCGCATATAGGGGCTTTCCGTCTCGTTGTATATCTGCTGAATCAGGCTTTCCAGATATCCGTCCTGCTCCGGCTGCTCAAAGAAAACCTCCGTGTTGCCCTCCGGCGCCGCGTCAAACAGCTCACTATATTCCCGGTAAAAGTCCTTGATTCGGTTTGCTTCCGCCTCGTCTCCCCGCAGCTCCGCCTCCAGCATGGCCGCATAGAGCGTGTCATCTCCCGGCCGCGTGGGGGAGTTGTCTGCCCGGGCTGTTTCCTCCGGGCCTGCCTGTCTGGCCTGTTGGTCAAAAAGGGCCCGGTATATTTCCTCTCTGCTCCCGGCGTTTTCTCCCGTCTGACCGGCCTCCTGGGTAAAAGGTGACTGGCTGCTGTCTCCGTCCTCCTGCGCCCTTGGTGTAAATATTTCCTCTAAGTCCTGCTGAGCCGCCCGGTTTTCCGGCGTTTCATTCTGTATTTGCTGTGGATTTGCTGTCTGATTCGGTTCCGCCGTCTCTGTTGCCGCCTGTCTCTCTGCCCTTCTCTGCGTTAAATAGTTATCTACGCCCTGGACTGCTGTGCTCGCTCCCTGCAAAATTGCAGACGCCTCCACGCCGCCCCAAAATGCCTCTGCCAAGTCGTCCAAGGTAGCGTCTGGTGCGTCCGGGTCGTAGGTCATCCGCTTTAAAACCGGGTCCAGGGCCTCTGTGATAACTTCCTCCAAGCCCTCTCCTCCTACGTCTATTGCGTAGGTCAAAAGCTTTTGTGCCGCCGGATTTCCCGCCGCCCTCTGAGCAATTTTGCTGGTCAGCGCTCCAGAGTTGATTCCGGGGATGTTCCCCGCTACCTTCTCCACAACCGCCTCCAGCGCCCCGCTCAGCGTACCGTAAGCCAGCGCTGCGTCAGCGTCTCCCGTCTCCTGATATGCCTGAATGGCGCTGCCTCCCGCCGCGCTTCCTGCCAGGGTCAGGTTTCCGGCGTTGTTGGCCAAAAATCTTGTGGCTGCCGCCCCGGCCGATTGTCCCAACGTCCGTGCTCCGGTGGCTGCCAGCTGGGCTCCGCTCCCCGCCGCCGCTCCTGCTGCGCCCGCCGCCATGCCGGGCAGCATTTCCATCACTGTCCGTATCTTGTTGGCGTTTTCCTGGTCGCTCTCCAAAGGTAAATATCGTTCGTCTATGCTATCCAGCCACTGGTCTGTCCATCGCTCCGAGATGGCGTTTTCCGCGTTTATGCCAAAGGAATCCGAAATTGTCTGCAAGCTCTCCCGCATCTCCTCCGGCGCCAGCACGCTGGGCGTCGTCGCCCACTGGAGCACCTTATTTCCGGCCCCCACAACATACCTGCCCAGCTGCTCTACTGCCCCTACAATAGACGCCACTGCCGTCTCCGCGCCAAATCCTAAGTCGTTCCAGAATTGATTCGGGTCCCCTTCTACGTACTCCTTTCCCTCTTCCTCCAGTGCTGCCATCTGTGCGCTTAAGTCGTCGATTTCCCGCTGTAGCCGCGCCGCCTCGCTGGGGTATGCCTCTGTGTATGCCGTGTCCGCCAATTGAATAGAAAGCTGGTCCTTCTCGTCCTTTAATTGCTTCCATTCCGTATATAGCTGGTCGTATTTTTCGATGTTCTCCTGTTTCCCAGGGCTAAATTCCTCGAGGCTCTTGTCTCCCCGGTGATACTGTCTCCACTCCCTCTCTGTGGCCCGCTTCTTTTCCTTCAGCGCGGGCGTATCCTGTAGTATCTCCAGCTGGCGAAGCCTAGTTGTGAATGGGGCAATTACCGGCTTTTCCTCCTCCGCCGCCTCCTTATTTTTTAGCAGCTGACTGGCAAAACCATCCGCCCGTTTTCCTTCTGTCGTTGTCTGGCGTTCAGTTTCGCTTTCGCTCAGTGTACCCATTTGCTGCGCTATATTTTTCGCTGCTTGCTTCAGGATTGAGGTTGCCGAATTTTTTGTGCTCTTTTGTTTCGTCTGCCTCTCGCTCTGCCGCCGCAGCCGGCTGTCCTCCAACCTCTCCGAGGCCGCGTTTGCCATGCCCTGTCGCCCCGCCGTTTGAGCAATCGCCTGCCTCACTGGCATCAGGGTTTTCTTTACTGCATCGTCGGCCTTTGCCTCCGCCCGGCTGGGCGCTCTTGTGGCCGCGCTGGTATTCGTGCTGGAGGAACGTGCTTTTTCTCTTTCCTGGCGGATTTTTTGGGCGAATTCTTCCTCTTCTTTTCTTTTTTGGCTTGCAATTCTTCTTACGTCGGCAAGGCTCATTTAAAACCTCCCTCTGGTCCCCTGTGGGTCAATTCTGTCCATATAGCTGTTGGCATACGTTCTGCTTATCTGTCCTTGCTCTACCGCATCCGCCAATAGCTCTGTGGCCTTTGTTACGGAGCCATACCGCAACGCCGTGTTAATCTGGTTTTCCAAATTTGCGGTGCCGCTGGTGTCCGTAAATCCGCTGCTGCTTCCTCCGCTGCTCCTGCTGCTACTGCTTCGCCTGCTGCTTCCTCCGCCGCTGCCGGATGTGGCGTTTGCTGCGTTATATGCCTTTTTCAAGGCATTAATCTGGCTTGCGCTGTAGCCCAGTTTGCTGTATCCGCTGAAATCTCCCGCCGCCGCCAAAGTCTCTGCCATGGCCAGGGCTTTGCTGTAGTCTCCGTCTGCCACGGCCAAATCAAACTCCTTTTGCCATTGGCTGTCTGCTATCCTGTCCCTCTCCGCCTGATAGTCATAAGCTTTCTGCCATTGGTCGTCTGCTATCTTGTCCCGCTCTGCCTGGTAATTAAACTGCGTGGCGAATTGGCTGTCTGCTATCCTGTCCCTCTCCGCCTGATAGTCATAAGCTTTCTGCC